>NZ_JAGWCS010000089.1:0-16113 GCF_020657705.1 Clostridioides sp. ZZV15-6598
TTATAGTATTAAGTATTTATTGTCAATTACAATATTGTAACTTCAATTATAAATAGTTTATATTATCTTATTGAAATTTTTACATAAGATATTTTTAATAAAAAATCGATGTATTTATTTTACACCGATTTCTCTCATTTTAATCTTATTTAAAAATTAAACTCTAAAATTATTTACTATTACAATAAATTTAATCTTCTGTTAACATATTATATACAAAATCAAAACTTCCTTTATTTGCACCCAAAGTCGTTTCCATAATACAAACAAATGCCTTTGCTCTTTGTAGTATTTCATCATTATCCCAATCAAACATACCTTTATCAAATATACATTCAGAAGAAACAAGCAAAAACTCGATTGTCTCTTTTGGATATCTTGTATTAAATATCCCTTCTCTTATACCTTGTTCTACTACCTCTGTTAAAATAGGTGTAAAATTTAAAATAGTTTTGACTATTGTCTTTTGATGCATCTCAGCATTATTTGGTTGGTGAAATTGGTTAATCACTTTTTCTTTACTTCCTCCAACTTTTGGCCTTTGAGATATTAATATTTGAAAGAACTTTTCAATAACTGGGATATCTGGATTTGAAGCAATTTCTTTTAACATATTTATATCATTATCTATAATTCTAGTTATAATTTCATCCATTACCTCTTCTTTAGATTTAAAGTAGTAATAAAATGTTCCTTTTGCAATTCCAATCTCATTTAAAATATCATTTATAGTAGTTTTTGTGTATCCTTTAGTACAAAAAAGCATTTCAGCTGTATCGAGGATTTCACTTTTACGTTCTTCAGGGTCTTTTATAATTCTCATATATTTTCTCCTTTCAATAGACCATCAGTCGGTTTAGTTTTATTATATAAAACTACTTTTATAATGTCAATTTTATAAAATAAAAATAAGGTATAAAGAAGTATGATAATTACTTTTATACCTTATAGATTTCCATATTTTTTTAATTGTATTTTATATTATTAGATAATTTTTTATCCAATTTCTAAATAAAAGTTCTGAATGCTTTTTCCACTTAACAGTTGGTTCTTTTGAAGGATCATCATTTATATAATAATTTTGAGGTATTGAGATTTTATCACCTCTATCTACATCTCTTTTATATTCTCTATCTAAAGTATATTTATCATACTCACTGTGACCCATTACAAATACATCTCTTGAATTTGTAATTATATAAGGACCAGCTTCTTTAGAATGACTTACAATGCTCAATTCATCATTATTTTTCAAAGTTTCAATATTTACAGTAGTGTGTCTTGAATGTGGAGCAAAAAACTCTTTTTCAAATCCATCTACTATCTTACTATTTTTATCTACTTCATGCTTAAATACTCCAAAACATTTTTGACTTAATGGAAGTTTTTTTACATTGTAGTATTTGTAAAGACCTGCTTGAGCTGCCCAACATATATATAATGTAGATTTAGCCTTTCTCTTAGAATAATCCATAATATCTTTTAGTTCATCCCAATAATCAACTTCTTCAAACTCCATTTGTTCAACTGGAGCTCCTGTTATTATAAAACCATCAAAAGATTCTTTTTTTGCTTCATCAAATGTTTTATAAAAATTCTTAACATATTCATTACAACTTCTTTTACTCTCTCTTGTTGAGATTTTAATAAATTCTACAGATACATTAAAACCTGTTTTATCTATTCTTCTAAGCAAATCTAACTCTGTATCTATTTTTATTGGCATTAGATTTAATATAGCTATTTTAGTATCTATATTTTCTTTGTATTCTAAATCTTTATTAAAGTCTTCTTTACAAATTACATCTATTCCTTCATCTAATAATTTATTAATAACAGGTAGTCCCTTTGGTAGTATTAAAGCCATATCTTTTCACTTCTCTTTCTCTTATACTATTAGAAATTTAAAGCTTGATCTAAGTCAGCTATTAAATCCTCTACATTTTCTATTCCAACAGATAATCTTATTAGTGAAGGTAGTACTCCAGATGCAATTAATTGTTCTTCTGTTAATTGTCTATGAGTAGTTGAAGCTGGATGTATAACACAAGTTCTTACATCTGATACATGAGTGACTAATGCTGCTATTTGTAGTTTTTCCACAAATTTTTTAGCATTTTCAAGTCCCCCTTTTACTCCAAATGATAAAACGCCACTACATCCTTTTGATAGATATTTCTTGGCATTTTCATAATACTTATTATTTTCAAGTCCTGGATAGTTAATCCAATCTACATTTTTATGTTTTTCTAAAAACTTAGCTATCTTAAGTGCGTTTTCACTATGTCTCTCCATTCTAAGATGTAGTGTTTCAATATTTAAATTAGTAAGATATGCGTTAAATGGACTCAAACAATTTCCATAGTCTCTAAGTAATTGAACTCTTGTCTTAGTAGCATATGCAGCATTGCCAAACTTTTCAGTATAACTTATTCCATGATATGTTGGGTCTGGCTCAACTAATTCTGGAAATTTTCCATTGTCCCAGTTAAAATTTCCACCATCTACTATAATTCCACCAACACTTGAAGCATGACCATCTAAGTATTTTGTAGTAGAATGAGTGACTATGTTTGCTCCATATTTTAGTGGATTACAAAGTACTGGTGATGCTAATGAGTTATCAACTATAAATGGAACATTAATTTTTTTAGCTACATTTGCTATTTTTTCAAAATCTATAACTTCAAGAGTTGGATTTGCAAGTGTTTCTGCAAATACAACTTTAGTATTTTCATTTGCAAGTTCTGCTATTTCATCCTCACTTGCATCTAAATCAAATGATATTAAATCTATTCCAAATTTTTTAAGACTAGGTCCTAATAAATTAAATGTTCCTCCATATACTTTTGAAGAACAAAGTATACTATCTCCAGATTTACATATATTTAAAACTGCCAACATATTTGCAGATTGACCTGATGATACGGCAACAGATGATACTCCTCCCTCTAACAAACTTATCTTTTCTTCAAAAGCTTGAACAGTAGGATTACTTATTCTGGAATACATATGACCCTCAGCTTTTAAATCAAATAAGTCAGCAAGTTGGTCTATACTACTATATTTAAAAGTTGTACTTTGATATAAAGGTAAAACTCTTGGTTCTCCATTTCCTGGTTTATAATTTCCTTGCACACATATTGTTTCTTTGTTATACATTTTTGTATCCCCCTTAAATTTTAATTAAGAAAATTAAACTATTTGTCAGATGAGATTTAAAATAAATAAAGCCTGAGTATATAACTCAGGCTCTGTATAAGCTTAATTATACTCATCTCTCAGCTTCCGCCGCAGGATTTAGCACCAATGTATATAAATATACTGGTTGCCGGGTTTCATAGGGCCAGTCCCTCCACCTCTCTGGATAAGATTTATTTAATTTTTCTATGTTTTATATCTTATATTTTTTTCCTAATTTTGTCAACTACTTTTTATATAATTTTCTTTTAAGAAATTTTCCCACCTCTACTTGAACTACAGACATTATAGCTAAAATCACTGTTACAAGCCATTGCGAAGTGTTTAAAATAGTTAAATTAAATGCATCTCTAAAGTGAGGAACAAATAATATAACTGCCATAAGTAAAGCGGAAGCTAAAAATGAGATTAAAAGAAATGGGTTTTTACCACTATTTCTAGTAAACATAGAATCTGTATTTGAACGCTGGCTAAATGCACGCAACATTTGTGAAAGTGCTAATACACAGAATGCCATTGTTTGACCTACAGTATGGTTTTCTATATTAAGACCAATTTTATATGCTAAAATGGTCATTATTGCTACAAATATCCCCTGAGTAATAACTCTTTGTACAAGGTTTTTTTCAAACAAACTTTCTGATTTAACAGGTTGGTGCTTCATTATATTTCTACTTGGTGGATCAACTCCAAGAGCAAGAGCTGGAAGAGTTGCTGTTGCAAGATTTACCCACAGAATATGCACCGCAAGAAGTGGAGTATCCCAGTTTAACAATATTGCAACAAATAGTGTAAGTATCTCTGCTATATTTCCAACAAGCAAGAATTGTATAACCTTTTGTATATTTCTATATACACGTCTACCCTCTTTTATTGCATAAGCAATTGTGGTAAAACTATCATCCATTAAAATCATATCTGAAGAATCTTTTGCCACATCTGTACCACTTATACCCATAGCTATACCAATATCAGCAGACTTTAATGCAGGGGAGTCATTTACCCCATCCCCAGTCATTGCTGGTACTTCTCCAATTCTTTTTAGAGACTTTATAATTCTGAGTTTATCAAATGGTGATACACGAGCAAATACTGTAGCATTTTTAACAGCCTTATCTAGTTCATCATCACTTAAATTATCAAGTTCATCACCAGATATAACAGTATTTCCTTCATTCCAAATTCCAAGTTCATGAGCTATTGTTGTGGCAGTGACTTTATGGTCACCTGTTATCATTATGGTTCTTATTCCTGCTTCTTTACAAGTTTTTACTGCATCGGCTACCTCAGTTCTTGGCGGGTCAATCATTCCAACCATACCAATAAATGTCAAATCATATTCTATGTTTTCACTATCTTCCTTTGGTATCGATAAAATTTCACGCTTAGCAAAACCAAGTACACGTAATGCATCTTTAGACATAGTGAGACATAATTCGTGTATATTTTTTTTATCTAACTCTGTAATATTTCTTTCACCTTTTGATGTTAATATTTTAGTACATAAATGGAGAAGTTCATCCACTGCACCTTTAGTATATGCAGTGATTTTTCCATCTATATCATGAACAGTTGTCATACATTTTCTGTCAGAATCAAAAGGTTGCTCAAATACACGTGGATATTTCTCTTCAAGAGTGTCTTGATCTATTCCAAATTTATTAGCCATAAAAATTAATGAACCTTCTGTTGGGTCACCTAATATTTCATCTGTTTTATCTGGATTTATACAGGCATCATTACAAAGTGCACCAGCATAAACAATCTCTTTATATACTAGTGGGTGCTTCTCAGATGCAGTATCTATTGATGTTACTTTTCCAGATTCAAAATCGCCATTTACAGCAATATGTGTAACAGTCATTTTATTCAAGGTTAATGTACCAGTTTTATCGCAACATATTACTGTAGCTCCTCCTAATGTCTCAACTGCTGGCAACTTTCTAATCAAAGCATTTCTTTTAGCCATACGTTGCACACCTAGAGCCATTACAATGGTTGCTGTTGCAGGTAATCCCTCTGGAATAATTGATATAGCAAGGGAAATTGCAATCATAAACATTGGCAAGAGAGGTCTCTGATAAAATGCACCTATTGCAAATATAATAACGCATACAATAATACCTATGACACTTAATGTCTTTCCAACAGTATTAAGTTTACGTTTTATAGGAGTATCAAAATCATTTTGTGAATCTAAAAGATGTGCTATATTACCTACTTCTGTGTCCATCCCAGTTGCAACTACAACACCTACACCTCTACCATATGTGACAATTGAAGACGTATAAGCCATATTACTACGGTCTCCTAATACACATTCTTCAGGTAAAAGGTCATCTGAATCTTTTTCTGATGGGACAGACTCTCCTGTTAAAGAAGCTTCTTGAATTTTTAAACTAGATGTATCTATTAAACGAATGTCTGCTGGAATCATTGCTCCATCTTCTAAAAAAACAATATCTCCTATTACAAGATTACTTGCTTGGATAACATTTTCTTCACCATCACGCATAACACGTGCTGTAGGTGAATTCATATTTTTTAGTGCTTCCAGTGATGATTCTGCTTTTTTTTCTTGAACAATACCAATAACTGCATTTACTGTTACAATTATTAGAATTACAAAAGCTTCTGTAAATTCTCCAAATACTAAAGATAATATTGATGCACCTATTAGTATCAATACCATAGCATCTGTAACTTGGGTCCAAAGCATTTGTAAAACTGTTCTAGGTGGTCTTTTTCTCAGTTCATTTAAACCATACTCTTTAAGCCTGTTTTCCGCCTCGGTATCGGTGAGCCCCTCCTCTGATGAGTCTAAACTCTCTAATACTTCATGTGTTGCCATCGAATGCCAAGGCATCTGTTTGTGATTTTCCATTTTGGAAGATCACTCCTTTCTTTTTTTGATTTAAGAATAATTATATTTTAAAATCCAATTCAATTCAATACTCAACAATTATATTTTACCTAAATTTAACAATTCAATTTAAAGTCTATATAAAAATATCTACTCTTTCACAAACACATACTCATTATTATTAGATAGATCTTCTTGATATTTATATCCTTCTAAGTTAAACTTTTTTAAGTCACTAATATCTTCGATTTTATTTTTAACAATATATTTTACCATCATTCCTCTAGCTTTCTTTGCTTGTGTAGATTCTACTTTTAGCATATTATTTTTATTTATTTTAAAAGTACACGTTACATATGTATCATTATCATTGATAAATTTTTCTACAGTTTTACTATATTCACTTGACGCAAGATTGACAATAGCTGTATTTTCTTTACTTAATTCTTTATATATACTATCTCCCCAATATTCATATAAATTTTTGAATTTTCTTATCTGTAATTTTGTCTGCATTTCTAATCTATACTCATATATGCTATCATATGGTTTTACGACCCCATATAATCCACTTATGATTCGAATACAACTATTTGCAAATTCCTCGTCTTGCTTTGTAAAATTCTCTGCTTCTATATTTTTATATTGTATTCCATCATAAGTTAAGATTGCAGGAGTACCTAAACTATCAAATTTAAAATTATCATATCTACTCTTGTTTAATATGGCTAATTTTTCGTTGATTTTCATTTTACTTTTGAAATCCTCTACACTAAAGGCTTTTATATTCTTTGATATTTCTTTTGCTTTATCTATAAAGCAGGGTAAGCTTAAATCTCTATCAAACTCTTGTACATGCTTCATATTTTTAGCTGGTGATAACATTATAATCATAAATTTCTATTACTCCTATTTTTCCAAATATTCAAGAATCTCTTGTGCATTTGTATCTGGCTTTGCTTTTTCAAAAACTTTTTCAATAATCCCACTTTCATCTACAATATAAGTTGCACGAACAACTCCTAAAGCAGTTTTCCCATACATTTTTTTCTCTTTCCACACATCAAAATCCTTAATAGTAGTTAAATCTGGATCAGAAAGTAAAATAAAAGGAAGCTCATGTTTTTCTGCAAATTTTTGATGTGATTTAATACTATCTTTACTTATCCCAATAACTGGTATATCATTATTTTTAAATCCTTCATATGCGTTTCTAAAGGCACATGCCTGACGTGTGCATCCTGGTGTATTATCTTTAGGATAAAAATATATTACTACTTTTTTCCCCTTAAAATCTGACATACTGACTTTATTTCCATCTTTATCTTCTAATGTAAATTCTGGTGCTTTTGTACCTATACTTAACATAAATATCTCTCCTTTTTTAAAAGCAATTTTTTAAATCAATAATTTATACTATATTTATATTAGTACCCTATATTTCTCTATATAAATAAAATATTTTACTTTCTTGTATAGAAAATTTCATGAATATGTAAATCTTATATACTAAAAATTTTAAACTTTATTTGATTAGAACATTTAAACTGGAATTTATGTTAAATAATTATAGTAATTAAAATAGGCAGGATTTAATTATGTATTAAATCCTGCCTATTTATTTTTAATCTTCTAATACTCTAATCTATATAAATTTAAATTCTTCTACATCAAATAGACCTAAATCAGTAAGTCTTATTTTCGGAATAACTGGAAGAGCCATAAATGAAAGTGTAATAAAAGGGTCTACATACTTTGGAACTCCCATTTTTCTTGCTATTTTTAGCATATTATCAGTTGTTTCTTGCACTTCTTCTGCTGGAAGAGTGCTAATTAATCCAGCTACTTGAAGGCTTAAATGAGCAAGTACTTTTCCATTTGATACAATTACATAACCACCCTGTATATCTCTCAAGTAATTTACCGCAACTATAATATCATCATCATTATCACCTGCAACTATTATATTATGTGAATCATGGGCTACAGTAGTTGCTATTGCTCCATTTTTTATACCAAAACCTTTTAATGGTGCAACTGATATGTTTCCAGTCATTCTGTGTCTCTCAACAACACAAAGCTTTGAGTATTCTTCATTTGGATTGAAATATCCATTTTTGTTTGGTATAGATTCAAATAATTTATTTGTCAGAATTTGATATGGTACAATTTCCATTACATAATTTTTTTCATTTGACTTTAATTGTATTTTTTCTCTATTAATATCGTTAAATTTAACTGTATTAAGTAACTCTTTATCCTTAATTTCATATTTATAATTAGAAAAAATTCCTTCATCTATCAATTTGCCATTTTTATAAACACTATCTACCTCCATATTTTCTAAACTATTTAGAACAACAATATCCGCTTTATAACCAGCACCTATTGCTCCAATTCTATTTAGACCATATGCTTTTGCTGAATTATAAGTTGCGATTTTAATAGCTTTAATTGGCTCCATACCCAAATCGATTGCACACTTTATATTCCATCTTATATGCCCTTGTTTTTCTATATCATCTAAGTGCTTGTCATCTGTACAAAACATAAATTCTTCAATTGGTAACTTATATTTTAATAATCCTTTTATTATAGCTTCTAAGTTTTTTGCTGCACTTCCTTCTCTTATAAAAATTTTTAGACCTGCTCTTAATTTTTCATAAACTTCATTAAAAGTTATACATTCATGGTCATTTCTTATTCCTGCACATACATACGCTTGAAGTGACTTTCCACTAATATTTGGTGCATGTCCATCTGCAACTTTATCTTTAAAAGCTTCTAGTTTATCTAAAATTTCTTCTTCAGCAGATATAACATCATTAAAACACATTACCTCTCCTAATCCTAAGATTCTAGGATTATTTATGTAATCATTCATATCTTTTGCACTAAAATCACCTATTCCATTAGTTTCGAATCTTGTTGCAGGGACAGATGACGGTATCATAATATATACATTTAAGGGTATCTCTTCTGTTGATTCTAGTAAAAAGTCTATTGCACTTGCTCCTTTTACATTGACTAGTTCATGAGGGTCAGCTATAACAGTTGTTGTGCCTGACTTTAGTAATTTTTTTGACAATTCAATTGGCATTACCATTGTAGACTCAATATGCATATGTGCATCAATAAAACCAGGTGATAAGTATTTACCACTACAATCAATCTCTACTTTCCCACTATATTCTCCGATTCCAACAATTGTATCATCTACTATTGCTATATCTCCCACTATTAATTCTTCTGTGAACACATTTATAATTGTTCCATTTTTAAGTACAATATCAGCTTTATCTCTTCCACTTGCTACATTACACTTTTTTTTCAAATTGCTCATTTTTACAACTCCTCTTAAATTTTTTATATCAATATACTTGCTGTATCATATATTATAGTTTGATTTATTAATATATATTATATATGAATTTTAATAAAAAGTATTGATTGAAATTTATTCCATAATTTATTAAATTAAATACAAAAACATGAGAAACAATAATATTATTTCTCATGTTATTTATAAATATTTTAATTATATTAAATTTTATTTTTTATATTTTTAATACTTGTTACTATATCCATAGTATGAGTTTATGTATTTTTATCATTTATATTAAGAGATACTTTTTAACCTAAAAATGCATAAACTATCATTCCTACGATTATAGCGGGTATAGTAGTAATAATCATCGCCCATAAGGAAGATTTTTTGTCCATTGCTAAAAGTGGAAAAAGTGCATCTCCATCTTGAGATATAGAATTAGCTATTACTGCACCAAGTGGTATAGTCCCTTTCAAGTAAAATGACATAAGTACAATTTGTATACCACACCCTGGAATAAGTCCAAGACCTGCACCTATAAATACACTAATTACACCTGTTGATAAAACTAAATTAACTAAGTATTCATCTCCACCTAAAACCAATATTATCAAATCGTAAATAAGATATGCAATAAAAATCCATGTAATAACAAATGAAATTTCACCTACAGAATGTATAAGCATTTCTCTTAGAGAAATTTTCTTATTTTCTTCCTCTTTTTGATTAGAATTTTTAAATACTTTTTTAAAACACCACATATAAACTATTGAGAATAGTATTCCTATAACTGCTATTGCTTCTTCCAGTGAATGTAATTTTTCAATAATAGGAAGATTTATCCCAGAATGAGCAAGAGACATAAATATAAAACCTATTAATACAATTCCTATATAAATTTTGTACCCTTTACCATGTGTTATTATAAATGCAAGCCTATTTGTATTTCCATGAGATTCAGCTAAATTATCTAAAATTATACCATCATGATTATGCAATTTTTCATTCTCTTTATGGTCATTTTTTTCTATATTATGTTTGTCTAATTTTCTATATTTATTTAATTTCAATTTTTCTTCTAATTTAAAATAATCTACTAGTTGTCCCGTTATTATTCCTGTAATTGTACTAACTACAGTTACAAAAAAATACATTTTAATATTTGATGAAATAAGTATAAATGCAGCATCTCCCATACTTGCTATTAAACTTGCAATAATTGCTCCAAAGCTTAATTTTCCACTTATATATAATGGCATTATTGCCAAACTCCCACCACAACCTGGTATAGCCCCTATCAAAGCTCCTATTAAAGGTTGATATTTTCTATTTTTTGATATAATATTAGTAAAATTACCACTAGTTTTATAATTTATATATCCAAATAGCAAAATAAAAAATCCAATCATAGAACCCACATGTAAAAATGCTTCTTCAGAAGCAGATATTAACATTTCCATTAATTTACCTCCTATATTAATTTCACAATAATTATATTATATTTCATTAGTTAATGATAATCAATATCATTATATCATTTAAATTTCTAATATTAAAAAGTGCATATCTTATATTGTTAATTTCCTGCATATTAAGATACACACTTTCTGATATTAGGTTATCTAGTTGCCACATGTAATTTTATATTATAGTATAAAATTATATGTGGATATTACAATAAATTTTATATACTATACCAATATTGCACATGTTTTTATTGTTTACTATATTTATAAACTTTCAATAAATGTTATTACTTCCTCTATTATCCAATCTGGTGTAGATGCTCCTGCTGTCACTCCTAAATTTTTATACTTCTTAAGCATATTTACATCCAACTCGTCTTTAGTTTCTATTGCAAAAGTTGGAACTAAATCTTCACAAACTTTTACTAACTTTTGAGTATTAGAACTGTGTTTTCCACCTATAACTATCATACAATCAACTTCTCTTGCTAATTCTTTAGCTGCTTCTTGTCTAGTTTTTGTGGCTGAACAGATTGTATCATTAAATACTATATGTTCTAGTTTATCATCTAATTTGTCAACTATATTTGAATATAAATCTGGATTTATGGTTGTCTGTGCAACGACACAATATTGTTTTGAATTGTCAAATTCCATATTCTCCATTTGCTCTACAGCTTTTATTATTATTGCTGAATTTTCGCACCATCCATTTATACCTATCACCTCTGGATGTTTCATATCTCCAATAACTATTATTTCATAACCCTTATTATGATACTCACTCACTACTGTATGTATTTTCTTTACAAATGGACATGTAGTATCTACAATTTTAAGTTTTTTATTTTTAGCTTCTTTGTATACTTTCTCAGGAACTCCATGAGATCTTATTATCATATTTTCATAATCTGGTATTACATCAATCTCATCTACAGTTTTAAGGCCTTTTTGCTCATATCTTGCTACTGCTTGCTTGTTATGAATAAGAGGTCCTAAAGCATATATTCCAGAATCATTTTTCTCTACTTCATCCCATGCCATTTTCATTGCTCTCTTTACTCCAAAGCAAAATCCTGCATTTTTTGCTATTTTAACATTCACTAGATTCCCCCCTTATTTTGAATATTTAAAGTAATTCTGTTTTATTATTTCTAAAACTTCTTGTGACATTCTTTCATGGTCATCATTACTTAGCTTTTCTTTAAAATGTTCTTCAAATGATATTGGCTCTCCAAAATACACAATTACCTTACCAAAAGGTTTATACTTAGATATTATCGACACTGGTACAACCTTAGATTTACTCTTTATTGTAAACAGAGAAAGGCCTGCCTTAGCTTTGCCAAAGTTATCGCCTTTAATTCTTGTTCCTTCTGGAAATATTCCCAATACATAACCATCTCTAATTGACCTTAAAATAGTTTTTATAGTGGATACATCTGGCTTTTCTCTATTTATAGGCATAACATGCAATTTTCTTAATATAAATCCTAATGGTTTCACTTTAAATAACTCTTGTTTTGCAATAGCTGCTATCTCTCTATTTTTTATAGCTGCAGCTAAAAATACAGGGTCAAGATTTGATTTATGATTTGAAGCTACCACTATATTTCCTCTATCTGGTATATTTTCAGCACCTATAACTTCATATTTAAAAAACACTTTAGAAAAACATCTAAAAATATTTATTGCAAATCTATAAAAATTCACGTTTATCTCCCTTCAATACTACATTATATTTTCATTTTAGATACATTGAGCTTAAAAACTTATCTTAGACACAACTTCTTGTACAACCTGCTCTATAGTCTTTCCTGTAGTATCTATTTCTAGTGCATCATCAGCTTTTACTAATGGTGCAAATTCTCTATTTGAATCAATTTCATCTCTCTTTACTATATCCTCAATTACTTCTTTTAAAGTAGTATTATATCCTTTATTACAAAGTTCTTTATAGCGTCTACTTCCTCTTTCTTCTGGTGTAGCTACTAAAAAGAATTTATAATCTGCATTTGGAAAAACATATGAACCTATATCTCTACCATCTAATATTACTGAACTTTTTGTTCCAATTTTTCGTTGAACTTCAACCATCAACTTTCTTACTTCTTTTATTTTAGCTACATTAGAAACATTATTGCTTACTTCTATTGTTCTTATTTCATCATTTATAATTTTTTGGTCTAAATATATACTATTATTTTTAAAATCTATATCTGAATTTTTAGCTATCTTAATAACTTCTTTTTCATTATTGACATCAATATTATTTTTTAAACACTTATAAGTAACAGCTCTATACATAGCACCTGTATCTATATAATTTATATTTAATTTTTCTGCTACTCTCTTAGCTATTGTACTTTTACCAGCCCCTGCTGGTCCATCTACAGCTATAATCAAATTATCCATATCTACACCTCTATTTTATTTATATTTAATAATCGATTTATTAGAAACTATACCTATACACTAGTCCCTGCAAGATATCCAGTTGAAAAGGCTATTTGTAAATTATATCCACCAGTTTCTGCATCTACATCTATTACCTCTCCTGTAAAAAATAAATCCTTTATTAACTTAGACTCCATTGTAGAAGAATTAATTTCTTTAACTGAAATACCACCAGAAGTAACCATCCCAGTGTTTATACCTGTAGTTCCATTACAAGTTAGTCTCATATTTTTTATATACTCAATAATTTTAATTTCATCAGCCTTAGATAAATCATTTGCTTTTTTATCACTTAAAGATAATATATAAAGAATTTCTTTTAAGAAGTTTTGAGGTAATATCTGTTTAAGATTATTTAAGATATTTTTATTTGGAAATTCTCTAATTATATTAGAAATTTCATTGACATCTAAGTTTGGTAAAAAATCTATATTTAATTCTACCTTATCTTTTTCAATAATCTTGTTGATATAAGAAGACATTATAAGTACGCAAGGACCTGTTATCCCAAAATGTGCAAATAACATGTCTCCTGATTTTGATATTTTCTTTTTCTTAATCTTACAAGATATTTCTACATTTCTCATAGATATTCCTTGCAAAGATTTAATCCATTTTTCTTCTATTGTAAGTGGAGCTAAAGCAGGATATAGTTTATTTAATGTATGTCCATGATTTTGAAGAACCTTATACATTGAACCATCGGAACCTGTTTTTGAATAACTAACTCCTCCAGTTGATATAATAACTTTATCACCTAATATCTTATCTCCATTATCTAAAATTACACCCTTTATTGAAATATTTGATTTATTCTTGCTATGATCATCCTGCTCAGTAATTTCTTCAGTTATAATATCCATGACTTTTTTATTATACATTATCTTTACATTATGATTAATTAGGTCCTTATTTAATACTTCTATTACTTCTATTGATTTATCATTCTTAGTATAAACCTTATGGTCATTTTCTTCTTCAATCTTATATTCTAAATTTTTACTTTCAAAATATGATATAAGATTTTTATTTGTAAATGCATAAAAGCTACTATATAGAAATTTTTTATTGTTCACAACCTTATCAAAAAAATCCTCTATCTCTCTATTGTTGGTAAAATTACATCTACCTCCACCAGTTGCTCTTAACTTTCTCCCTAACTCTCCATTTCTTTCAATCAATATTACTTCATTATTGTTTTTCGAAGCTGACAAGGCTGCCATCATTCCAGATGGACCTCCACCAACCACTATAACTTTACTCATAAGCTTCTCCTTATAATTTGATACTTACTCAAGTGCAGAATTATTTATTTTTACATGATTTTTTATATGACTTGTATCATTCATCTTTATTACTACTGGACCATAATCTTTAAATTCTACTATATTTAAAGCAGTGTTATCTTGTTTAATTCTGTATATATTTTCCATACCTGACTCTAAAAATGACAGTAACATAACCCTCAATGTAATTGAATGTGTGACAAGAACTATATTTTTATCATTGTATTTTTCATTTAATTCCTTTATAAAAGCATCTACTCTTTCTTTTATAATTTTAAGAGTTTCTCCTTCTGGTATATTTACTAAATGTGGCTCATTTCTCCATGTTGAATATATATCTGAATAGTCTTTTTGAATTTCTTTTATCAAAAGACCTTCCCAAACTCCAAATCCCATTTCTCTAAGTGCTTCAGTTTTTTGGACTTCAATATTGAGTTTATCACCTAAAATTTGAGCTGTTTGCATTGCTCTTCCTAAATCACTACTAAAAATACAATCAATTGAATACTTACCAATGTCTTCAGAAAGTTCTCTTGCTTGTTCTATCCCTTGTGGTGTAAGGTCAGAATTACCATGACCTTGTGTTTTTCCTAATAAGTTCCAATCTGTTTGTCCATGTCTTACTATATAAAAAGTATTTCCCATATTTCCTCCTAATATATCTGTCTATTTTTTATTAAATATCAATTGTCACTTCTCAAAATTTAATTATATCATAAATAGTTTACTATGTTTCTATTTTATAACTTAATCTAGTATATTCTTCTCAGCTCATCCTATTTATATTTACCACAATTTATTATATAATAACAGTTTTTTTCTCAACTTATAAAAGTAATCCCCATATTTTATTTATAAAATTCCTCAAATCTATGTTCTTGAATCGGATTAAAATATCTATCTCTATCTACTTTTGATAAAAACATATCTAGTGGTCTTGCAAATACTCCTGTATCGTCATATAAAGTTTTATATAAAACCAAATTATTATTCTCTTTTTCTTTTTGATGATAAAAGTTTCCATTTAAATCTCTATATATAAAAATATTTTCATCTAGCTCAGTATGCTTAACATCTAACTTATATTTAATTTTGTTTTTAGTTGAACTTTTTTCATTGTATGTTTCACATATTTTTTCTATATCATTACTATCAATAGCTTTGCTCAATCCCATTGTAGCATAATATTTTCCTTTAAAATGTTTGTAAATACAAGGATATTTTAATTTTCTTTCATTAATATTTAGACTATTTTTTTGCTTATCCATTTTACTATCCTTTCTATATGTATTGTTTTAAAAGTATGTTTTATCTTATATTTTTTATTTTAAAATAAATTTACAAACTAAGTTATTTAAACTTTTTCAAAATACAGCAATTTTTAATATTCAAATTATATATTATAATTATCCTATATTTTTACACATCATATAATATATTTAGTTATTATGAATTTAATTTTTATTTATCATAAATATATTCTACTTTTCTTATTATGTAGTTATATAAAAT
>NZ_JAGWCS010000090.1:0-16018 GCF_020657705.1 Clostridioides sp. ZZV15-6598
TTGTATTACTTATATTAGACCAGCTTTTCTAAACTTAGTTGTATAAAACTCTATTTTAAATTGCATATTTAAATACAAAAAAATCTAGTAAAATATATTAAATATAAAAATAAGGCCTATCTTTTTATTTAGACAGACCTTGTTTAATTACTTATATATTATTTTAATTTATTATAAAATATGTTTCACGGGTATCTGAATTTCTGTTAACCAGTCTTCTTCATTTTCTTTATTCCATATACCATCTATATAAGATTCTCTAAAATGCCCTATTACTTCATATTTATTATCTTGTATCCATTTAAATGCATCTGCATAAGTTTTTCCTAATGTTGAATATGGACCATTATGCAATATACAAACTGCATTTTCAACTTCATCTATTTCTTTAAATTTTAATAAATCCGTGTCTTCTTTTAGGTCATTTATCGCTTGGCACATCTCAACATCCATATCTGTTTCTCTATATTCACCATCATGATATATATTGAAACAATAGTCTGGAACCATACATGTGCACCCTGACTTCATCATTTCTCCAGCCATTACGTTTGGAAACAAATTGAAAAGCTCATCATAATTCTTTAGTACTTTTCTCATAGACGCAATTTTAACTTTTGGTAGATACTTAATAATTACATTATTCATATCGACTTCTCCTTTTAAGTTTTTAAGGTAATTACGTAGTTTAATAAGCTTATATTCTTCACTCCTCATCACATCTAATATCTCTTTTTCTTTGTTTATTAAAATCTTTTCGACTTCTTCAGGCTTTTCTATTATTTCTTTTATTTTAACTAGTGATAGGCCCATCTGTTTTAAAGTGATTATTTGATGCAATTTTGGTAATTGTTCAGTTGTATAGTATCTGTATTTTGTAAATTCGTCTACATATTCTGGTTCTAACAGCCCTATATCTTCATAATACCTTAATGTCTTTGTAGTTATTTTATTTATTTTAGAAAACATTCCTATAGAAAACATCTCATCACCTGCGCATTAGATTTGATTAATTTAAGTTTAAACCTTACCCTTAGGTTAAAGTCAATATTAAATAAATTATAATTATATTAATTCTTCAATTCTATCTCCACTTAATACTAAAGTATCCCCTCTTTTTATAACCGTTGACCCTTTAGGTACTAAAACCTGCTCTTTTCGTTTTATCATAACTATTAATATATCCTCTGGTATATTAGAATCCATTATACTCTTGTCAGCCCACTTACTATCATTATCTATATTTACTTCTATAAGTTTAGAACTAATTTCTCCATCATAGTCATTAAATGTTTTTAATACAGGTGTGTTATCATCAACCAAGTCTAACTTCTTTGCTACAGTTGGTATCAACGTACCTTGTACTCCTACTGAAAGTAATGCTATGAAAAATATTATATGAAATATATCATTTTCTATAACTACTCCTTTAGTAACTGCAACAATTGCAAAAACTACTGATGCAGCACCTCTAAGACCTACCCATGATATAAACAATTTTTCTTTGTTTGAAAATTTAAATTTTGCTAGAGTTATAAATGTGGCTAATGGTCTTGCAATAATTATCATAAATATAGATATGGCCATTGCTATACCAAATACACTTGGTAGTTTGGAAGGGAAGGATAACAATCCTAACATAAAGAATAACATTATTTGCATAATCCATGAAATTCCATCAAAGAAATGAACTAGACTTCTTTTATGAGGTATCTTACTATTACCTATAATGATACCTGAAATATATACACTTAAATATCCATTTCCTCCAACATACTCACTAAGTGCATAAGAAAGTAACGCAATAGCTGTAATAAATATAGTATAAAATCCTTCTATCTCAAAATTTGAATTTCTCAAAATATAAACAGATAATTTTGCCAATATAAATCCTATTGACAATCCAAAAGTTATTTGTTTTATTACCATTGGAATAATAAGTTCTACACCAGAATTATTCATCAATGTCAAAATAATTAATGTTAACATATATGCTATTGGGTCATTACTTCCACTTTCAACTTCTAATAATGAAGCAAGAGAACCTTTTAGGTTTAGTTTTTGAGAACGCAATACAGCAAATACAGATGCAGCATCTGTTGAAGCTGCAATTGCTCCAATTAACAAACCTTCAAATAAAGTAGTTCCTATTACCATGTAACAAAAGATTCCTGTAACACCTGCTGTAATTATTACGCCTAATGAAGACATCAGTATGGAAGGTACTGCAACTGGTTTAGCCATATTCCAGTTTGTTCCAAATCCTCCAAAAAACATTATGAATATCAAGCCAATAGAACATAATTGTCTTGTTAACTCATAGTTATCAAAATAGATTCCTACCATTCCATCAGACCCAAATAACATACCCAATAAGATAAAAATCAATAATATTGGTACTCCAAATTTATATAATACCTTGCTTGAGGTTATACAAATCAATAGCACTAACCCACTTATAATCATCAATTCTGTCATAGCATCATCTCCATTTCATATAAATTTTACAGATTAAATTGTATCTGCAATTATACTGCTTATTTGAGTATCAATATAATATAAGTTTTATAAGTTATATTGTACAAAGTGTAATTAAAATTTAACAATCTATTAAAAGTTGATTCTTGTACTCAATTTTATATATTTACTTTAATTATATTCATTTAATCTTTATAGTTTGAATTTTATTTAATTAATATTTCATTTTTCAGTCGATTATTTAGTGTATTTCATATTTTTATAGTAAATTTACAGGTGACTATGAAATACATAATATTTAGATAAGTAATAAGAAACTAGCATGTAGTATTAGATACACTAGATATGAAATCTTCAAAATTTTATCATTGAAATATTTCTTTATATATATTATTGTATATTTCTTACAAATCATTGTCAATTTATTTTTCTCAAAAATAGAATAATTGCATAATCTTTTTTAGATTATGCAACTTATAGATTTAATCCCAAAACCCCCTTACAACCTCTATAATTTCACTATATGGTAATAAAGTAGCCTCCACTATTGACTTGTTTGTTTTTTCTAAATAGTACTTAATCATATAGTAACCACAAGCATACCCTGCACAATAAGGTAGTCCTACTGGAAAATATCCTTGCATTTTAGCTATATCATCACCATAAAGATATGATATTATATTTTGAAATCCAGTTTCTTTCAAGCCACTTTTAATTATCGGCTTTATATAGGTATTCAGTGTTTCAATATCAGTCTTACCAACCCAAGGCCCTACCATATCCTCTCCAAACATCCATGTTGCAAAGTTTTCTGCAAGACCTTCATTTATCATCATTTCTTCCAAAGTTATATCATTACTCCAATTTATAAATTGAAATCTAATATTGTGATTACATTCATGTGCTAGTGCTACTGGTAACCTATTAATAGTATACTCATTTGGAACTAGTAATAAAAATATATATCCTGGAATTCCACCATCACCAAAATATCCATCACTTAATATTGTATAAGGGCTTTCTGGATTTGCTAATAATATTGAAAATTTATACTCCTCAGTATTCAATTTATATCCCTCTTTTATAAAAGGCTTTATGGAATTTTCAATAGTTTCTTTACACTTGTTCCAAAGTTTGTCATTGGATAAAATATTTATGTTATTTATTTGACTTTCATTAATATCTTTTGGAGATAAAACCCCCATCATATCACTTGCCATAATTACATCATATCCACCTTCTTGTTTTGCAGTGATTGGGACGTTTATACACTTCCACTTAAACTCAAAAGGTTTCATTAATTCATATCTGTATATGTCCTCTTTCTTATTTATTGGCGCATTCATTATTTTTTTATATATTTTATCTGAGTGTACCTCTATAATATTCATTTTTATCATCTCCTTTAAAATAAAGTATATAGAATTACGTAGCGTCAATGTCAATATATAAACTTATACAAATAAACAAGAGAATCATTTAATTTGATATAATATGACTCTCTTGTTTATTTGTAATGTGATGGATTTGTATAAGATTTCTAAATATTTATTTTATTTATTAGAATTAATTATGTTAAAGCAAGTATAATATTATCATCTAACTTAAATACTATTTTGATGTTATTAGAATAATATTGCTAACTCTTAGCATTAATTATTTTTTGTATTAAATACTATATTCTTTTGGTGGCTCCCCTGAAAAATCTGAGATTACAGCCTTAGCATCCTCAAGATAAAATATTTCAAAAGTAGGATTCTCTTCATTCTTATAGATTGATTTAACAAGTTCACTAGATTCAATTATTTTTTTCTTTATATCCTTATTATCTGAGAATATAACTTTTCCACATAGTCTTATCCAAGCAAATTCAGGAGTTGATGTAGTTATTTCTACATATGGGCTTTTTTTAACTTGTTTAAATACATCTTTTTCATTACTTGTACAAAAATATAATTTTCCACATTCTTCAATCATAAATTGGAATGGGCGAACTTTTGGCTTTCCATCAGCTCCTATTGTTGCAAAATATTGAACTGGATTTTCCTTTAAAAATTTTACTACCTCATTCATTTCATCTACCCCCTAAAATAATTTGTTGTATTTTTTATTTCTTTAATAATATAATAAACTCATTAGTATCTATTGTATAGTAAGCACTTTAAAGTACTATAGTTACCTAATAGAAACTATTGGCATATTTTATTTTTAAATACTTATATATTTAAAATAAATTTTTATACATACTACCTAAAATGATATAATACTTTAAATAGGATTATTAAAGAAAGGGTGTTACGATTTATGAAAAAAGATTTACCTGAATGTCCTGTGGAGATTACTTTACAACTCATCAGTAATCGATGGAAAGTCTTAATTATACGAGAACTATTAGATGGTACTAAAAGGTTTGGTGAAATCAAAAAATCTATTGGAAATATAACTCAAAAAGTTTTAACATCAAACTTAAGGTCTATGGAAGAAAGTGATTTAGTAACTAGAAAAGTTTATCCAGAAGTTCCTCCAAAAGTAGAATATACCCTAACAGAAACTGGTTATAGTCTTGAACCAGTTCTAAATTCAATGCATGAATGGGGAAATGATTACAGACATAAAGTTATTAACAAATAAAAATAACCGTATCTCTTCACTATGATACGGTTATTTAAAATATTTTAAAATAAATATATTATTATTTATTAGTTTATAATTTGCCCATTTTTTAGTCTAGTACACTTCAATTATATCTTTATCAAAATCATGTCTAAAAAAATAATTAGCTACTCTATTTATGAATCCATTTTTCTGCCAATAAATTACATCATCTACTAAAAATGGATTATCTGTAATTATACTATCTACATTTAAATTAATCATTTTTTTCATTAATTTACTGTTATTAATAGTCCATACAAAAACTTGTTTTCCTTTTTGATGTATGTTATCTACTACTTTTTTATTTATAAATGTGGACTCTATCCCATATATATCAACATAGTCCCAGTCATAAAAATTCCCATATGCAACTGCAGTTAAATAGCAAGTTACCATATTGGGATTTAATTTTTTAACCTTCTTTAATACATTTTTATTCATTGATGCTACAACACATTGACTATCTAGCCTATTTGATTTAATTAGCTCTAATACTCTTTTTTCTACATCAGTTTTTTCATGACCATTAAGCTTTATTTCTATTAGCAATTTTATTTTACCCTTAGAATACTTCATTGCCTCATCAAGAGTTGGTATTTTCTCTCCAGCAAAGTCTGACCTAAAATGGCTTCCTGCATCATATGTCTTAATTTCATCATAATCTACTTCCCAAACATTTTTATTTACACCAGTAACTCTTTCAAAATTAGAATCATGAAATAAAATCAACTCTCCATCTTTAGTTTCTTGAACATCAATTTCAGCATATTCAGCTTGAGTTATAAAAGTTTCTTTAAATGCTGCTATAGTGTTTTCTGGAGCAACCAATGATGAAACCCTGTGCGCTGTTGCTGTTGTGTTATAAAAAAATGAAGTATTAAATAAAATATCATTGTTTAAAGAATACATCATTGACTCAATATGTAAGACAAATAAAATTACTACTATTTTCAAAGTAGCTTTTAATACTTCCTTTATTGAGTTTTTTTGTTTTTCTAGATTCTTTTTATAGACACGAATGTCATTATATTCATAATAAAATGCAGAAATAAATCCAGTACTAATTATAAATATAGCTATTGATGAAATAAATGCTGCATAATCATTAAACATAATACATCTACTAATAAATATATCTTTTAAAAAGTTTGCATTGGTATAATTTTTAGTCCATATTCCTATCAGTATAACAATAAGATGATAAATTATATACCCTATAATAGTAACTATTAGAGATAATACTAAAGAATAAAGTATTAATTTTATTGCTTTTCCTTTTGTAAGGCTAGCACTTTTGTTCCTTGCTTCTTTAAAACTATTTGTATTTAGAGTTACTTCATGTATACTAAAAATCCACCTAATAACTGATATATATAATATTAAAATTAAAACCATATAAATTATATTTAGAACAATATTAGAACTTATATAATCCAATATATATTCAGGAAGTTTTATTTTACCTATAAAACCTGACGTTAAGGCTATATTTGTTAATGGAACTATTAGTAATACAAACACAAATAATAATATATTTTTAGGATTCAGTATGTTTATAGATTTTTTTAAGGATAATTTAATAAGTTTAAACAAAGTAATTTTTTCAGAAATTCGTGATTTATCAAAACAAATAATTACTGAAGTAAATTCAAAAAACATATAAAATGCCAATATTATAATTGACAGTATAGCTAATATTATTGATAGAGGATTAGTTAATATTTCTCCTATATTATCAGTACTTAAATACACTATATTTGCACTTTTCATAGAGCTACTTAATACAAATTTAATTGATGGTAATATAATCAACAAAGCTAATCCTTTATGAAATAACTCAAATAGAATTAATGTACTCCAGTTATATTTCACCAATTTTATAAAATTATTTAAAACTTTCTTTTTCATTATATCCCCTTAATCTTTTTATTATATTTTAACCTGTAAATCACTTAAATATATATTATCTTTTAATAATTTATAATTTAATATAATATCTCACAAATTATTCTATTTACGACTATTCACAAATAAAAAAAACACTTTCTTCTTCTTAAGAAAGTGCTTTTTACTATTAACTTGTATTCGCTTATATATTTAATATAGTACTAAATCTATAGAAAAGAAATTATTTTTAAATTCAATTGCTAGAATTAAAATTATAACGTCTATCATTTTTATAGTATTATTTTATTGGACATATCAAACAATATTACATGTGCATTTGTTTCAGTTTTAATCTCAATATTTTCATCTAATATTTCTAGTGCATCACGCTCTGAAAGGGTTATATCATTGATATTTGCTTCTCCTTCAATCAATACTAAATATAACTGTCTTCCTTCTTTACAGTCATATTTTAGTGTATTATCATTTGTAAGCTCTGTAACAAATATATTCATATCTTGATGGATTTTAATTGGTGCATTTCCGTTTTGACCTGACACAACCTCAAGCCATTTATTCTCTCTTTCTTCCCATTTGAATTTATAGTCTCCATAATTAGGTGTATATCCTATTTTATCTGGAATAATCCAAATTTGTAAAAGACGCAATAGCTCGTTTCCTTCGTTCATTTCACTATGAAACACTCCTGTACCAGCACTCATATACTGAACTTGTCCTCTTTTGAGAGTTCTAATATTACTCATATTATCTCCATGTGTAAGTTCTCCCCAGACAACATAAGTTATTATTTCCATATCTTTATGTGGATGTGTAGAAAATCCAGTGTGTGGTTGTATTAAATCATCATTTATAACTCTTAATGCTCCATAATTCATATTTTCAGGGTTATAGTATTCTGCAAATGAAAAATGAAACCAACTTGTAAGCCATCCTAGTTTACTTTTCCCCATATTATTATGGTCTATTTTCTTAATCATAAACTTACCTCCTTGCAAATATAGTATTGTATTTATATTTACCCAAAGAAATTAGCATAATTACAATTTTATTTAAGTTGTAGAATTCTTTATATACATATCTATATTTTTATATGTATATTTTTTCATTTAACTATACCTATATTAACTTAGCTTCATATGTATTATTGGAAATGGATTCCCTTGCTCATCTATTTCAGACCTATCAAATTCTTTAAATTCTAAGTGAATATAAAATCCCACTGCTTTTTTATTTTGTTCATTTACATCAACATATTTTATATTATATTTATCTATAGCATATAATATTAGTTTTTTTCCAATACCATTCCCCCTATATTCATCTTTTATAAATAACATTTCAATTTTACCTTTATCTATTCCCATAAAAGCTTTAATCATGTTATCATCTTTTACACAAACCATAGTTTCTACTTGTGTCAAACCAATTTTGACTAATGGCTTCAAAGATTCAATATCTTTTTCTTTTAAAAAATCATGTGTTGCTCTTACTGATGATTCCCAAACTTGTAACATCTCTTGAACTTCTTTTGCACTTCTTTGTTTCATTTCAAAAACCATTTCAGAACTCATAATAATCTCCTCTTCATAGTACATTTTAATTACATAGTACAATCTTATATTAGTCATGCTTACATAAAATTTTATTTTGTAAATAGTTTATTATAAATTATAATCCTGTATTTTGGGCAAATAAACTCATTGTTGAATACTAATTAAAATACCTTTGATACTTATAAATATTCTTTTTTATCAAAGATAGAAATTATAAAGGACTATGAAAGTTAATATCATAGTCCTCATTAAATTTAAATACTATCTCTAATACACCTTTATAATTTACAG
Organism: Clostridioides sp. ZZV15-6598; assembly: GCF_020657705.1. Lineage (NCBI taxonomy): Bacteria > Bacillati > Bacillota > Clostridia > Peptostreptococcales > Peptostreptococcaceae > Clostridioides > Clostridioides sp. ZZV15-6598. Next base: position 8,886 of record NZ_JAGWCS010000090.1, read on the forward strand.
ACTTACATTTAATAAATTTACTACAATAATTTACCTTAGTTTATACTAAAGGTGCTTCTATTTGAGTAGTAAAAAGGAATTTATGGCAATGGCCATCACTAACAGTAGTATTTCCACATACTAAGTGAACATGCTTATTAGTTCCTGGTATATTAATTGCTGGACCTGTTGTAACACATATCTTGTGGAAATGGTCAAGAAAATCTACATTATCATTTATTTTATGAACATGATTTGTTCCACCATTTATTGGTATAACTTCACCTGTAACTCCTGCTGCACGATGATTATGTCTATCGTCACATTCTTCTGCTAATTTAACACTTTCTGAGTACTCATGAACATGTGTCATTTCTTCATAGTCATTACAACACTTATTACATTTATTATACTTATAATCATCGTACATATAATCTTTTTCACATTTACAATTTTGACAACTCATTTTTATATCTCTCCTATTATATATTAAGAAATTCCTCTAAAGAATCTCTAATATATAATATGAACCATGGTCAAAAAAGTTCATATTTTGTAGTATTATGTAATAATTTAATTATTTATTCCAATATTTAGGGCATACTAATGTCTCTGGCAACTTTGTATTAGAATCTCCCTTTGCAGTATTAATCTGTAATTGTGTAAGGAATACACTATTTTTAAGATTTGCACCTCTAATATCACAGTCTCTTAAATCTGCTCCTATCAAATTAGCACCACTTAAATCTGCTCCTCTTAGATTAGCTGCTATAAGAAATTTACCTTTTAAATCTGCCCCTATTAAATTTATTTTTCTAAGGTCTGCTCCTATTAAATCCATACTTTTACTTAATTTTTTCTTATTTTTAAAATTAGAACTCTTTGCAAAAGATTTAGCTTTTTCTAGTACAAAGTCACTAGCTTGTGACAATAATGAATTAACTTTTGCTCGATGTGATATTATATCTAAATCTATTAGTTGTTCTGGACTCATATTCGTTATTTTATCAGTTTCTTCAATTATTAGATTAAGTTTTTCTTTGATTGCATCAGATATATCTAATGTAGATGCTTCTTTAAGATACCATAACATTTCATGTAACTGCCTCATAACTAAAAACACTTCAAACATTTGATTTGCTAACTCTGGCTCTTGTATCCAGTTTTTTCCCTTATATGTTACTTGTGCTACCTTTTGACCTGCACCAAAGCAATCATATGTAGTACAACCTCTAAATCCTTGATTTCTAAGATTTTTATGTACAGAACATTTAAAATCTGATTGTAAGTTAGTACATGGCTTACCTGATTCCTTATTAACAGGAAAGTCTTCTGAAGCAGAGAAATAAAGGGCCACACAACAAAGTCCAAAACACTTTTCACAGTCAATTTTTAGACTTTCAAATAGTTGATTATTATATTTATCTTTATGTATAGCTTTCATATCTATTCTCCTTTTGTTTTTGCATTTTATAAATTAATATTTATTAATAAGTCATTTTTAAACTATTTGTACAAAATTACTTCTCCTTAATTATAAGTTAAAGTGTCCTTTATTCCAATAGTATACAGTAATCTATCAACGTTAATATCTGTAACAATACCTTTTTCATGCCAGTGATTTTTGCATCCACAATAGTCTAATACTACACATTGTGGAATAAATCCAAAATTTTTCGCTTTCCATCCTCCAGATATAAGGTTAAGTACACATGCCACACCAATTATCCCTACATCTTCAACATCCACCATTTCTTTTGTAAAAGCAGCGGATTCGTGAGGAATAATATAAACTTTAAAATCATATTTTTGACCCAATTCTGTATATTTGTTAACTCGACAGGACTTAGTACAATTTTTACACACATATCCATATTTTGTTTTGATAGAATTACATTCGACATTAGAATTTAATCTCATACAAACGGGCAGAAGTAGTCTTTTTTCTTTTGTATTTAAAAATTCTTTTCTATAGCACCTGTTCATTATTTCAGCTCCAACCATATTTAGGTGATATTCCACTCTCTTACGTCCACAGTAAATATAATCTTCTCTCCATTTATGACTATCATATATTTTATCGTGAAATTTTTTAACGTTTATGGTATAGCCACCCAACTTTTCATCACTTTCTATCTCAAACCATTCTCCAAGATGAATTGCTGTTTGTATTACATCATTAATTTCCTTTTCAGATTTATTTGATAGATACTCTATCCATATTTTTAGCCTCTTGATTTCTTGATTAAATTCTCCTGTAGCTGATAACCAATCAATTAGTTTTCTAAAGTTTTTTAGTGTTAAGCCTATATTATTTCCATACTCTTTATTCAAAAATATCGTTGCTAAAATCCCTCTACAAAAATCTGCTGTTCTTTTTATGTCATTTTTCTCTCTTAATTTGGATAGTTTTATAAGTATACTTTTTGGTATTTTCTTTAATGTTATTGACTTATTTATATATATTTTCCATAACAAACCTAAAACTAATAGTTCAAATGCATACTCCATATTGCTTCTTAAACATTCTATCTTATTTTGATGTATAAATCCTCTAAATTCTTCTGTATGTATATCAGTAGATTTGCAAACTTTATCTATTACTTGATTGGTAAAAAGTGATATATCTTTATAATATTTATTAGAGATTTCCTCTTCTTGGCATAATGAATAAGTTACTATCTCTCCCATATACCTCTCCTTTATATTAGATTTGATTATATTTCTAACACATATTTATTTTTTATTCAATATTTTAGACTTAATCTATATCCTAAAATATCTTTAAATATTTTGATTCTCTTATTTATATTTATCTTATCACATCTTAATAAAAAGTAATTGCTCGTTTTCCATAACTTATTATCACTTTGTTTATGATATAATTTTATGTCACATCTTTAAATTGTATTATTTTAAATTTTGTCTTGATTTTTATCAAACTATTGTATACATACAGTATCTTATAAATCCAGATAAAAGTTGAAATTTTTCATACTTTTGAAAATCCATGTTATAATAAGTAACAAACATAGGTTATCATGTTGAAAGTATTGAAAGAATAAAATGATTATAAATTCAATCTTGATGATATAAAAAATCAAATAATTTACATATAAATAAGAGAGAGAATAGTAATGGAACTATTGTTGCATGAAGAAAAAGAATATTGGTGAATATATCAGTAATAGTGATAATAGTCTATTGAAGAGAACAGGTAAAATATTTAGAATACCCATTGAAAAATAATCTATTACACTCACATAAGAAAATATATAAATTCTCCTTTAAAAATCTATAAGCTAAATTTGTCACAAAAAAAGAAAGAAATACTAAGATTTCTTTCTTAACTCATAATATATTCTAGTAATGTACCTTTTTCTATGTGTTTATCCATTTCTAACCTTTCATTTGGGTCAAATGTTATCCATAGTTTTGCTTCCCCATTTTCGTCACATCCAACTACTGCTTCTCCATCTTCACTATCTTCACAGCATCTATATACTATAGGTAATATTTTTTTCATTTCTTCCATTACTTTGTTTACATAGTAATCTTGTTCTTCACCTTTTAAAAAATAACACATAAGCTACCCTCCTAATGAATTTTATATTACTACATTTAAAATCTTAAATTTACATCTGTACAATAGCCATATAGATTATTTCATAAATACCACAAATTTTTTATACTATGCTTTTTTGACAACAGAAGACTTTAGTTTCATAGCTCCAAAACCATCTATTTTACATTCTATATCATGCCCATCAGATGGGTCATGAATTAAACGTATGCTTTTTACTTTTGTTCCTATCTTTATAGATGATGAACTTCCTTTTACTTTAAGGTCTTTGATTACTGTTACAGCATCTCCATCATTTAACACATTTCCATTTGCATCTTTAATAATGTTTGTATCTTCTTCTGTATCTAATCCTAAGGTCCACTCATGAGAGCATTCTGGACAAACTAGAAGAGTTCCATCTTCATAAGTATATTCTGAATTACATTTCGGGCAATTTGGCAAATTTTCCATATTTATATGTCCTCCATTTATTAGTTTTAATTTTATTTTTAAATATATAAAATTTCTTTTGAGCCTATATGATACCACATTATACTTATATTGACAAATTCAGCTCTGTACTTATGATTTTAAATATTTATAAAAAAAGCAGTCAATCTGTTATAATCAACTGCTTCTAAAACTAATCTTATTTTTTATAAATCAATATCATTACAAAATTGACCTAATTCCTTAATAAAACCTCTAATACTTTCTGTAATTAACGAAAATATTTTACCTAAAGTAAAATTTAGTTTGTATCCAGTATATTTTTTTCTTTATTGCTAACTCATACTGACACATAAATATGCTTCCTTTTGATTCCATGTTATAGGAGTCTTATTAATATCTATAGAATCATAATTACAATACTGCCCAATATGTAATTTAGGATATGTACTCTTAAATCTTTTATTTCCATACAATAACAAATTATCTTCCTTATCAACAACATAAATACATTGATCAATACTATCTATAATAGTCTGGTATTGCTGCATCTGTTGATTTAATTTCTTCTTTTTCTTACGTTGTAGAAACATCGATAGAACTTGAGAAATCAATGCTAACGTACTGACTTCTTCTTGTGTCCATAAACGTAGACCTGTACATTCATCAAATCCAACAAATCCTTTGAACACCTCATCTTCTCTATATGCACATTGAAGTGTGGAGTGGATATCTTGACTAGAAAACAATTCCTCTAGTTCAGGACTTAATGAATGTATATCACGACAATAGAAAACAGAATCATCTTCGAATAGTTTTTCATAATCTCCATAGTTCTCATAATCAGTATTTTGCAAGTAATCTATCTGAGGAAGAATTCCCTCATTACACCATTCATAAGTATTAGAAGTGTATCGACCATCTTCTGAATTTTCAAAGATATAAGCACGACTCACATTAAACTGCTTCCCAACAACTTCAAGTATCATATTAATCGTCTGGTCTATATCATCCGTTTGATAAAGGATACGGAATATATAACGTGTAAGATTATCGGAAGATTCAACGTATTTTTTTTCTGAATCAATAGCTGTGCCAAGGGAAGAGTAATTAAATTCTTCCAATTCTTTAAAGGAATCATGATTATAGAGGACATAATTGTTTTTGCCTAAATTTTTTGCCTGATATAAAGCTTTATCAGCTCTTGCATACATTTCTTTGAATGTGTTACCATCCTTTGGATATATAGATATTCCAATACTACAGGTTACTTTTACAGAACTTTTATCTTTCTGAAATAAATGACGGAACATATTCAGCAATTCTTCTGCTTTCTTTTCTGCATCTTTAGTTGAAGAAATGTTCTTCATAAAAATTGCAAACTCATCTCCACCTATTCTACCAACAACATCACTATCACACATTATTTTTTTCATGCCTGATGCCATCTCTGTAAGCACTATGTCTCCAATCATGTGACCTTCTGTATCATTAATCTGTTTGAAATTATCTGTGTCAATCATAAACAATGCACCCATAGCATCTAAATTTTGTTCAAAATATTCCTTAATCTGCTTTTCTGTTTCAGCACGATTATAAATTCCTGTCAACGCATCTTTCTCTGCTATGTATTGTAGTTTCTCAATCTGTTTTCTTTCTTTCGTTATATCAAGTCCTATACTGTAAAAAGATGGTATTCCATCCCAACTGTCTTCACCACTCACATAACATAGTGTTACAGTCCATATACGTTCTTCCTTTGAACGTGTATATACTCTTGCTTCAAATACAACATTATCTCCAGACTCTTTTAAACCTTGTGCCAGCATCTTCGCACGTTTATAATCATCAGGGTATAGATATAAACATTGGCTATGAAGCTCGTCTTTAAACTGCTCTTTTGTATATTCAATCATGTTCAGAAATATATCATTGTACCAAAGTATTGTAAGATAATCCCTTGCATCCATTCGAACCATTCCTGCTGGAATAGTTTTTAAGATTGCTTCTCTTTCCTGATCTTTTTTTGCAAGTTTATATTCAGAACTGTACATATCATAAGATAGCTCTATACGTGATCTTCGACCTTCCCAGTTTAGCATACGATTTTTAATCATAAATGTTCGATTCAGCATGGCGTTATAAAATTCCCATTCATATATCTCATCTGTTTTTAAATATGAATTTGTACAGAATGGACATGGTGAGGTTCTACCTTGAATCACCTCATAACACTTTCTTCCAATGACCTCATTTGCTGATGATTGTAAAGTATTACATGAGTGTTTATTTACATACAATAACTCATAGTTATCCATATCACTTATATATACATTGCCAGCATACTCTGACATCATCCACTTAAAACCTTCTGTACTCTCTTTTTCCATCTCATACAGCTCATTCTGTCTAATTTTTAACTCATTGATATTTGAATACAAGATATAGACTATTGCTTTTCCATCCTCCTGTGATTCAACTAATATACCATTCATTATTACCCAAACATGGTCTCCATGATTTACTGGAATGCAAATTTGATATTCTACACTTTTTTTGCCATTATGATAAGCGTCTAAAAAACGATTTTTCATAGATTCAAAATGATAAAGATTCTCTCTATAATAATGTTTGAGACTAGAAAAATGAAGCAAAAATTCTTTCTCTGTATACCCCAACAACTGATAAAAAGCTGTATTTCCCCAGATGATTGTAAATGAATCATCTAAAAAATGCTTACTAACTCCAATATCCATGGATTTTAACATATATTCTGAAATAACTTCATTATTTGTTACTTTCTCTTCTTTACACATTCGCTGTGTGCCAGTATCTTCTTGCTTCATTTTTAATTATCCTCCTATCTTTATATCCACTTCTAATCTATTATATTTATTAGTATAATTATAAAAGTGAATCATCAGTGTGTGTCAAATTATTTTATTTACAATATTATTTTGTTTAACTTTTAAATTTTCACACATTATTGCTAAACTTCTCCCTCTAAAGCTTTTAAATTAGCAAATGTTTTGATGCTCTATTCATCATTCAATACCTTAGTTATAACCAAAATCCTATTTCATGAGTAATCTTTGTAAATTCTAAATACAAATTTTATACTGTAAAACCTGTATAAGCA
>NZ_JAGWCS010000091.1:0-15953 GCF_020657705.1 Clostridioides sp. ZZV15-6598
ATATACAATATATTTTACATCTCAATAGTTACCAAAGTTCAAGAATTTGGTAAACTTAGAGCAATTGGTGCAACTAAAAAACAAGTAAAAGCAATAGTATTTAAGGAAGGTTTTATATTGGCAGGAATAGCAATACCAGTAGGAACAATTTTAGGTTATGCACTTGCAAATATTGTAATAAAATCATTTATGGATGTAGATGTAAAATCATCACAATTACCAGTGTTATTATTGGTTGTGGCAATAAGTTTTATATCTGTTGTTTTATCACTGTTGAAACCAATGAAAGTAGCATCAAAAGTATCTATAGTTGATGCAGTAAGATATACTGGAAATGAAATAAGTGGTAAACATAATAGAAAAGGACATAAAAATATAAATTTAAAAAACTTATCAAAAGCAAATTTAGAAAGAAATAAAAAGCGTACTTATATGACATTGACATCTCTTATGTTAAGCGGAACTATATTTATAACAGTATCAACTGCTTTAGAAAGTTTTAATGCTGAGAAGATGGCTAGAGAGCATTTTCCTTATGATATAGAAGTTAGATTTACTGGATATGAAATGGATAGCGATAAGAATCCTGAAAATAATTTGAATATTCTACAAATGAATAATCCATTAGGTAAAGATTTTTTAAATCAAATAAAGAGTATAGAAGGAGTCAAAAAAACCGAATCAGGAAACTCTGTAAAAATTGGTATGGAAGATTATAATGTTGAATTTGAACATGACCTTTTACAGAGCATAAACGAAAATGATATAAAATCATTAAATAAAAATTTAATAGATGGAAAAATAAATTTTGAAAAGTTACAAACAGGAGATGAAATAGTCATTACTCACCTTGATACAGCAAAAGAAATGGGTGTAAAGGCTGGAGATAAAATAAAATTAACTCTATATGATGGAGATAAAGAGATAAAAAAAGAATTTAAAGTTCAAGCAATAGCTATGGGAACTCCAAGTTTTGGCATAGGAAAAGATTTCATAGATAGAGCTTTGAAATATGATACAACAAGTACCATTGGAATATATACTGAAGAAGGGAAATATCAAGAAGTTAAAGATACTATCAAGAAGATTGCTAAATCTAATGGATATTTAGAAACGGATTTTATAGATAGTAGAATAGAATCAAATAAGGCTACAATCTCATTTATAAAAATAATGGGATATACTTTAACTGGTATAATAGGGGTTATTGGATTTATGAATCTTGTAAATACGATGATAACTAGTATAGTTACTAGAAAAAAAGAACTTGGTATGCTTCAAGCAATTGGACTTACTAATAAACAATTAGTAAAAATGCTTAATTCAGAAGCTATATATTACACTTCTAGAATGATGATAGGAAGTATTTTACTTGGAGGTATATTAGGGTACTTTGCGGTTATATTTTTAAGAAAAACTGGATTATCATATGCAACATACGCGTTACCAATAGTACCAATTTTATTTATGGCTGTATTTATCCTTATAGCTCAATTTATAACAACTTACTTAATAGGAAGAAGTTTTAATAAAGAATCTCTTATTGATAGAGTAAGATATAGTGAATAAAAATATAAAGAAAACTATATTTAATTTTTAAATAAGATTAGAGAAGATATAAAAATATAATTAAATAGGTTAATGATATACAGATACAGGGCAAGTGGCTTAAATGTTCATATGTCCTGTATTTTGTCGTTTTTATTGTTATAAAGTTTTTATTAATATAACGTATCAATTTAAGTGGTAAGTGATAGTGTGTTTAATGTTCAAAAGATTGTTATCAGAAAAAATGTATCGATTTAAGTAGTAAATAATAGTATGTTTAATATTCAGCAGATTGCTATTGAAAAATGTATTGGTACAATTTTAAAAAAACTTAAAATTGTACCATAAAAAATGAAAATTTTGTATAATAATTGTATAGAAAATAAAGAGGAGCTGATATATATGAACAATAAAATTAATTATGCACCAGGGCCAACAGAAACTAGAGAAAATGTAAGACTAATAAGAGCAGAGAAAACAACTAACCCAGATATAGATGTTGATTTTGTTGAGTTTTACAAGAAGACATGTGAAAAGTTTGGGAATATAGTTGGTACGAAGAATGATATTTACATATTAAGTGGTGAAGGAATATTAGGACTTGAAGCAGCTTGTGCATCACTGACAGAGAAGGGGGATAGAGTTCTTGTAATTGATAATGGTATATATGGAGAAGGATTTAAAGACTTTGTAAAAATGTATGGTGGAGAGTATGTGCTTTTTTCAAGTGAATATACAAAAGGTATAGATGTTGATGAACTAAGAAAGTTTTTAGAAAAGGATAATAACTTTAAATATGCAACAGTAGTTCATTGTGATACACCAACAGGTGTATTAAATGATGTAAGTAAGATATGTCCACTACTTAAGGAATATGGAATCTTAACTGTAGTTGATTCTGTAGCAGGTATGGTAGGAGAAAGGTTAAATGTAGATGAATCTAAAATAGATATAATATTAGGAGGTTCACAAAAGGCTATTTCTGCACCAGCAGGTCTTACTATAGTTGGTATAAGTCAAGATGCAAAGAATTGTATCAAAAATAGAAAAACAGACATAGTAGGTTTTTATTGCAACTTAAGTATATGGGAAGGTTATTATGAAAAAAAATATTTCCCTTATACAATGCCGATAAGTGACATAATGGGTCTTGATAAAGCATTAGATAATATACTAGAAGAGGGTGTAGAAAAAGTATTAAGTAGACATGAGAAAATAGCTTCTAGTGTAAGACAAGCTGTTAAGGAATATGGTTTAGAATTGTTTTTAGAGAAAGGATATTCTAATACAGTGACAGCAATAAAAATACCTGAAAGTATAGGTGCATTAAAACTTACTGATTATATGCTTAAAAATTACAATACACTTGTTGCAACATCATTAAATCAATATATGGATACTATTTTGAGAATAGGTCATATGGGGGAAAATGCTAATCTTGATAAAATAGTTCACATATTAAATGTATTGGATAAAAGTTTAAAAGCATTAGAATTTAATACAAATGGAAGTTTAGTAGATTTATTCAATAAATATTATTTTTAGTCACAATATAAAAGGGGGATGTGGTATGGAAGCTACAGCTAAACAGAAATTTACAACAAAAGATTTGGTGGAAACTTCACTATTAATAGCGTTAGTATTTGTTGCAACTAAGTTTATAAATATAAGATTGCCAATATCTATAAATGGAGGTCTTGTACATTTAGGAACAGCGATGTTATTTATATCAGCAATAGTATTTGGAAGCAAAAAGGGTGCGTTATCAGGTGCTATTGGGATGGCTCTTTTTGATTTAATATCTGGGTGGACTCTATGGGCTCCATTTACATTTATAGTTAGAGGTATTATGGGGTATTTACTTGGAAAGATTGTATGGGCAAATGGCAAGAATGGAGAAAATTTTTTAATTAATGTAATAGGAGTAGTAGTTTCATCAATTTGGATGTTGTTTGGATATTATGTAACAGAGGTTATACTTTATGGCAATTTTATAACGCCATTTACTTCAATACCAGGCAATTTAATGCAAGTGTTAATAGGTCTTATAATAGCACTTCCTATTTCTAAAGCATTAAAAAAATGTATAAGATAGATATGGAATAGATTAAGTTTTTTGATAGGATAAATTATATTGTATAATATCAAGATAGAGTATATAATGATAAAAAACTTAGGATAGAGGTTAATTACGATGTTATCAGTTACAAGGTATGAAGTTAGAAATGTTCGTTTAAAACCGTGGGTAAAGTTTATTTGGTATCTTGAGACAAAGTCAAATATACTGCTAAATAATAAATTATTACCTACAGATAGTATAGATATTATCATTAATCTTTCTGATGTTATGGAATATAAGATTGAAAATCAAAATTATAATGCAAGCAATATACATTTTAATGGAATAAGAGATAAACATGGATTTGTTATTCAACGTGGAAATATACGTGTGATGGGTATTTCTTTTTATCCATTTGGGCTTTATCCATTTTTAAAGATACCAATTTCAGAGTTTAAGGGTCAAATTGTTGACTTAAAACAAGTATCAGAAGGTTTTGTTGGTAAATTGGAAAGTACATTAAATCAAATATCATCAATAGAAGATATAGTTTTACATTTAGAAAAAATATTAGTATCTGTATTAGATGAAAATTTAGTTGCAAATAAGATAGTAAATCTCATGGATTTATTTATATATAATAATAAATACAGCACTATAAAATTGTTTTGTGATGATATGAACATAAATATTAAAACTTTAGAAAGAGCTTGTTTAAAATATACTGGCTATACACCTAAAACGCTAAGGAAAATATATAGATTTAAAATGGTAAGTAATCAGCTTATTTATAGCTCTAAAAATAATGACTTGCTTGACTTAATTTATGAAAATGAATATTATGACCAAGCTCATTTTATTAAAGAATTTAAACAGTTTTCAGGAGTATCACCAATTAAATTTATTAAAGAGAATAAAACTATTAAAGAAAACACAACGTACAACTATTTATAATTATATTGTCGATTTTTTACAATACCCTTAATTTATTTCTTGTTATGATGTAAGAAAGATAAATTGGAGGGTTTGTATATGAAAATTATTACAGAAATAGTAGAATTTAATGTGGAAGAGCATTTATCAAAAGATGCATTTGTAGAGATTGTAAATGATTTAGAAATAAATTTTCACTCTGTTCAATCGGGATTTATTGATACTGAGCTTTTATATGACGAAAAAAATCAAAAATGGATTATGATACAACACTGGGATTCTATAGAAAATCTTAAAAGTGCTTCTAGTAAAATGTTTAAAAATACATCTACTGAAAAATTTAGAAATGCCTTAAAGGCACAGACTGTTAAGATGAATATAATGCCACAAATTAAAAGTTGGAAGTTATAATGCCAGATGTAAAAAATAATTAAGTAGCAAGAAAATAAATTAGCCAAATAACATTTTGTATTAAAATCAAAATTGTTATTTGGCTTTTAGTAGTTATTTATACCTAGATAGTATTATTTAAAAGTACTATTGCTGTGCGAGATGCAATAGGTATTTTAGAAGATGGAGGAGTAGAAGTAAAATAGATATCGTAGTCTATTAAGTTTTCCGGTCTTGTTTTTCCTCCAAACTCTATCATATCAGTACTTAATACTGTCTTGTATTTTTTGTCTTGGAACTTTGATATGTCTACTGATTGCATCATACTAGGATGAAAATTAAATATAAATAAATATTTACCCTTACTGTATACTAGAAGTTTTTTCTCATTATCCATATGTACAAGTTCATAGCTATTCTGTGTAAAAATATCACTGTATTTTGTAAGTTCAAGCATAGATTTATCAAAGTTTAATAGTTGTTTATATTTTAAGTTATCATTTTCTGAAAGACTCCATTGTCTTCTAGCATATTTATAACTCCAATTGTTTCCTTCACGCGGAAAATCAATCCACTCAGGGTGTCCAAATTCATTTCCCATAAAATTTAAGTATCCTTCACCAGCTAGAGAAAATGTTGCTAATTTAATTAATTTGTTTAGAGACATGGCTCTATCAATAATATGATTATTTGAGTTTATTTCCATATTCCAGTACATTTCTTTATCTGCTAACCAAAATATAATTGTCTTATCACCAACTAATGCTTGGTCATGAGATTCACAATATCCAATGTTTTTTTCACCAGGACGTCTAGTAGTAAGCTCGTACCACATTTTGCCTAAATCCCAATTTTCATCATAAGAATTTGAGATAGTTTTTATCCAAAAATCAGGTACTCCCATTGCTAATCTATAGTCAAATCCAATTCCACCATCTCTTATAGGTATACACATTCCAGGCATTCCACTCATATCTTCTGCAATGCTTATTGAGTTAGGTTTGATTTCTTTTATTAATTCATTTGCAAATTGAAGATATGTTATAGCTTCCATATCTGTGTTTGCACTGAAATATTTTTTATAACTGTCAAATGAAACTCCAAGACCATGATTATGATATAGCATTGAGGTTACACCATCAAATCTAAAGCCATCAAAATGATACTCATTTAGCCAAAATTTTATATTTGAAAGTAAAAAATGAATTACCTCAGGCTTACCATAGTTAAAGAGTTTTGTTCCCCAAGCAGGGTGATTACCCTTTGAACCTGAATGGAAAAATTGATGTTCACTTCCATCAAATTCATTTATTCCCTCTAAAGTATTTTTTACAGCATGAGAGTGAACTAAATCTAATAAAACAGCAATTCCCATTGAATGAGCTGTATTTATAAGGTTTTTTAAGTCTTCAGGAGTACCAAATCTAGATGAAATCGCATAAAAGTTTGAAACTTGGTATCCAAAAGAAGCATAATATGGATGTTCCATGATAGCCATAAGTTGAATAGTATTGTATCCAGCTTTCTTTATCCTAGGAAGTATATTTTCAGTAAATTCATTATAAGTTCCAATAGATTCTTTTTCAGTAGCCATACCTATGTGACATTCGTAGATTAAAGGAGAAGTTATGTTTTTTAAGTCAAATTCATTATCAGTCCAACTAAATGGAGTTTTTGGTTGCCATATCTGCCCATTAAAGTTACCAGAATTCTTTTGTATTACCATCTTTATATATAATGGTATACGGTCAAATGTTTCACCATTTGTAGTTACTTGTACCTTTACCTCTGATTTATGAGGTAAGCTATTTTTATCAGGGATGAAAATTTCCCAATTACCAGAATCTATTTTTTTTAGAGGATGGGATTTTCTATTCCAATTATTAAAGTCACCAATTAATGATAAACTATCTGCATTTGGAGCCCACTCTCTATAAAACCATCCATCATTTGTTTGATGGAATCCATAATAAAGATGACCATTTGCAAAAGAACTAAAATTTTCACAGTTAGTTAATATTTTTGCTTTTACATCTTCATAGTGTTTCATTCTTTTTTTTATGTCAGACTCAAATGGTTGTAGGTAAACATCAACATCTAAAATTTTAAATCTTTTTTGACTTTTCATTTGATTTCCCCTCCATAATAAATATTATATTTTAATAAAATAATATTTATCTCATACTATCTTCTCTATATAATTGATATATATTATATAATCCTAATAAAAAGCTTAAACCACCAATAATTAGTTTCATAATTTACCTCCTTAGTATATTTAAAAATATACTTATATATCAGATTCATCAAAATTTAAAAGTTTATTTAAAACTCTTTTAATAATATCATAATCAAAGCCTTTATAGGAAAGATGTTGAGAAATTTTTTGATATATTTTCTTTTTATCTTCTTTTTTTACTCTTTCATATCTTTTTTTTGCTAGATACATGGCATTTTCAAATTCAGTATCTTTGTCTAATTCTGATACTGCTTCATCAATTGCACTTCTCTCAATACCTTTATTATATAAATTTTGTTTAATTCTGTTTTTACCACATTTGTTTAAATTAACATTGGTATTAACTATTTTCTGAGCCAATATATTGTCATTTACCAGATTATAATTTTTAAGAAAATCTATAACTCTATCAATTGTATCTTCTTCAAAATCTGCTGATAGTTTTTCTTTCATTTTTTTTTCAGACTGGTCAGCACGAGACAAAATATTTAATGCTTTATTTTTAGCTTTTATATACATCTCATCATCTAAAATAGATTTTAATTCCTCTTCATTTACTTCATTTCCTTTTTTTAAATTAAATGTATAAACAAGTTCTTTAAATATAGCAATAAAAAATTTATCATCGACATAAATATTTACTCTATCATCATTTCTTTTTTGTTGTTCTATTTTTGTAATTATACTCATAATTCCTCCTTTTTTATATGTAATTATATTAACAAAAGTAACTAATAAAATTTAATAAAAAACTTATAATTATACGTTATATTTAATCTAAATTAAGACAAAATAATAAAAAGTTATTTTTATTAAAAAGTAAAGTGAAACTATGTTAAATAATTATTTTTTAAAGTGTTTTTTACCATATAAATATGATTATATACCAAAAAAAATAATTTATAAGCTTTAAGAAATAAAAAATAATGGTACAATAGTATTATAACATTAAAAGGAGACAAAATATGAGAAGTAAAAATCTAGTTCAGAAGGCAGAATTGAAAAATACTGAAAAACTAGAGAAATTTAATCGCCATAAAGGCAAAATCAAAATAGGTATATTAGGAGGTACTTTTGACCCTATACACTATGCTCATTTAGCAACAGCAGAGTTTATTAGAGATAAGTATGAGATTGACAAAATTATCTTTATACCATCAGGAAATCCACCACATAAATTAGGTATCACTACAAATAAGTATGATAGATACAATATGACACTTCTAGCAACTGAAAGCAATGAAGATTTTTTAGTTTCAAAAGTAGAAATCGAAAGAAATAAAAGGACTTATACAATCGATACATTAAAATATTTAAAGAAAAAATATAAAAATGCTGATATTTATTTTATAACAGGGGCAGATGCTATTTGTAGTGTTGAAGAGTGGAAAGATGTAAAGAAAAACTTTGAGTTAGCTACTTTTATAGCTGCGACTAGACCAGGTATTAGCTTATTAAGGTCACAAGAAACTATAGAGAAACTGACTAAAAAATATAATGCTGACATTATAACAGTTTATGTTCCATCATTGGATATATCGTCCACATATATAAGGGAACAGCTAAATGAAGGCAAGTCTATACGTTACTTAGTACCGGAAAATGTAGAAAATTATTTGTATGAAAATAAACTATATCAATATGGAGATGATTAAATGAACTTAGAGAATATTAACCAGAGATTAAATCAAATGCTACCAGTAGGAAGGCTTAGTCACTCAAAAAATGTTGCAGAATGTGCTGTAAAATTGTGTGAGATTTATGGATGTGACAAAGAAAAAGCTTATATAGCGGGGATGATTCATGATTGTGCGAAATACTTAAGCGATAAAGAAGTAGAGGATTATGTTGACAAATATGAGATATACTTAGACCCAATAGAAGATGGAAACCGCTCTCTATCTCATAGTGTGATAGGGTCATACATATGTGAATATGAATTTGGAATAGAAGATGAAGATATTATAAATGCAATTAAATACCATACAACAGGAAGAGAAGATATGTCTCTTTTAGAAAAAATAATTTACATAGCAGATTTAATTGAAGAAGGAAGAAAATTTCCAGTTGTAGATACATTGAGAGAATTAGCCTATGAAGGTAAGCTTGACGAAGCACTTTTAACTTCATTTAATAATACTTTAATGTTTGTTATTAATAAAAAAGAAGAAATACATCCAAGAACTGTTATGGCTAGAAACTACCTAATTAAAGAAAAGTTATTATAAAAATCTTATATAAAGGCAAACATATTAATAAAATTAAAGTTGACTATGTTACAAAATCGTATTAATATGTTACAATAACTAAGTGTATTTAAATTAGGAAAGTGAGGAAATTTTATATGACAGTGGAACAAATGACAAAAATAGCGTATGATGCCATAGAAGATAAGCTGGGTCAAGATACAGTTATAATAAATATAGGAAAAGTTTCTAGTTTATGTGATTATTTTGTTATTACTACAGCATCTTCTCAAAGACAAGTAAAAGCTATAGCTGATAATGTTGAAGATGAATTAGCAAAACTAGGATTAGAGCCAAGAGGAAAAGAAGGACATGGGACTCAAACTTGGGTACTTCTTGACTATGGAGATATAATGGTTCATGTATTTAATGAGGAAAATAGAGGATTTTATAATTTAGAAAAATTATGGAAAGATGCACCTTATATAGATATTGACACATTAGCATAAACATGATAATATATGTTATTATAGTTAGAAAATTTAAAAAATTGTATTGAATTGAATAGACTAGAGCAGTAAAAGATTATATTTTTTCAGAGAGTTAGTGGAAGGTGAGAACTAATATTATATAACTTTGAACTTACTAGATTAAAACCTATTCTCCATGGCTGGATTAAAAGCTATCTAAGAGAGTCTATGAAAATAGACTAATTAGGGTGGTACCGCGAAGATTTATCCTCGTCCCTAAACGTAAGTTTAGTGATGAGGATTTTTTATTTTCAAAGAATTATTTGGAAATTATAAGTAAATAATATTAAACAAAGTAGTTGAACGCAACTAACAATAGGAGGCAAAATATGAGCGTATATAATTTTAAACAAGTAGAATCGAAATGGCAAAAAATTTGGAAAGATAATAACCAATACAAAATGGATACAGCACAAACTGAAAAGCCTAATTACTACACATTAGAAATGTTCCCTTATCCATCTGGAAAGATACACATGGGACATGTTAGAAACTATTCTATAGGTGATGTTGTCGCAAGATTCAAAAAAATGGAAGGCTATAATGTACTTCATCCAATGGGATGGGATTCTTTTGGTTTGCCAGCTGAAAATGCAGCTATAAAACATGGAATACATCCACATAAATGGACAATGGAAAATATAGAAGAAATGAAAGAACAATTAAATTTATTAGGGCTTAGCTATGATTGGGATAAAGAAGTAGCAACTTCAACTCCAGAATACTATAGATTTACTCAAGAAATATTTTTGAAATTTTTAGAACATGGGCTTGCATATAAGAAAAAATCTTATGTTAACTGGTGTCCTTCTTGTGAGACTGTTCTTGCAAATGAACAAGTTGTTCAAGGAGCATGTGAAAGATGTAAATCAACAGTATTAAAAAAAGACTTAGAACAATGGTATTTTAAAACTACTGAATTTGCAGAAGAATTACTTAATGATTTAGATACATTAGATGGATGGCCAGAAAAAGTTAAAATAATGCAAAGAAACTGGATAGGAAAAAGTACAGGAGCAGATTTAGTATTTGACATAGATGGAACTGACAAATCTATGACAGTATTTACAACTAGACCAGATACAACTTATGGAGTTACTTATATGGTACTTGCTCCAGAACATGAACTAGTTAAAGAATTGGTTGCTGGTACTGAGTATGAAGCAGATGTTGAAGCTTTTGTTCAAAAGATGCATACTATGACAGAAATAGAGAGAACAGCAGCTGATGTAGAAAAAGAAGGTATGTTTATAGGTAGATATGTTATAAATCCTTTAAATGGTAAAAAAGTTCCTTTATGGATAGCAAACTATGTATTAGTTGAATATGGAACAGGTGCTATAATGGCAGTTCCTGCACATGATGAAAGAGATAGAGATTTTGCTGAAAAATATAATCTAGATATAATAGATGTAATAACAGAAGATAATAAAATGATAAATTCAGAAGAATTTGATGGATTAGATGCTTCAGAAGGATTTGAAGGAATAATAAATAAATTAGAAAAAGAAGGTAGAGGAAAGAGAACAATTAATTATAGATTAAGAGACTGGTTAGTTTCAAGACAAAGATATTGGGGTTGTCCTATACCTGTAGTTTATTGTGATGAGTGTGGAATTGTTCCAGTTAAGAAAGAGGATTTACCAGTTCTTTTACCAACAGATGTTGAATTTACTGGAAAAGGTGAGTCTCCACTTACTACTTCAAAACAGTTTATGTCAGCAACTTGTCCTCACTGTGGAAAACCAGCTAGAAGAGAAGTTGACACTATGGATACATTTGTTGATTCTTCTTGGTATTTCTTAAGATATGTAGACAATAAAAATGAAGATGAACCATTTAGTAAAGACTTAGTTAACAGATGGCATCCAGTAGACCAATATATAGGTGGAGTAGAGCATGCTATAATGCATTTACTTTATGCTAGATGGTTTGTAAAAGCATTTAAGAGTATGGGCATGGTAGACTTTAATGAACCATTTAAAAACTTACTTACTCAAGGTATGGTTCTTATGGATGGGTCTAAAATGAGTAAGTCTAAAGGAAATACAGTATCTCCTATGGATATAATTGATGAATATGGAGCAGATACTGCAAGACTTTTCGTATTATTTGCAGCACCACCAGAAAGAGATTTAGACTGGTCAGAACAAGGTGTTGATGGATGCTTTAGATTCTTAAATAGAGTATATAGATTAGTTGATGAGTTAGCAGATGTCTTCAAAAAAGATGTTGAGTTTGGCGAGTTAAGTTCTCAAGATAAAGATATGAGATATACTATACATTCTACACTTAAAAAAGTTACTGTAGATTTAAGTGAAAAATTTGGATTTAACACTGCTATATCAGCTCTTATGGAATTAATAAATGATATGTACAAATATAAGGAGCTAGATAATATAAATGAAGCAGTTATAAAAGAAGGTGTACAAACAATAGTAACTATAATTTCACCATTTGCACCTCATTTAGGTGAAGAATTATGGACTATGATAGGTCAAGAAGGAAGTGTATTTGATATAGATTGGCCTAAATATGATGAAACAGCACTAGTAAAAGATGAAATAGAAGTTGTTGTACAAGTTAATGGAAAGGTTAGAGGAAAGCTAACTGTTAGCTCAAATATATCTAAAGAAGATATGGAAAAAGTGGCTTTAGAAGATGAAAAAATTAAAGTTCTAGTTGAAGATAAAACTATAGTTAAAGTTGTTGCAGTTCCTAAGAAATTAGTTAATATAGTTGTGAAATAAATAAAAAAATTGTGAAATAAATAAAAAAATAAAGCTATAAAATAAAATCCCCTTATTGCAATACAATTAAAAAATTGCAGTAGGGGGAGTTTATTTTAAACTCTATGATATAATTTATTTTAAATTATAAACTCTATAATATAATTAACAATAGATTCCTTTTTCAAAGAAGTCTTTGATTTCATCAATATTATTAGTCTTTCCAAGAGCTAAAATAAGCTTTATTCTAGCTTTTTGCCCTGGAAGGTCTCCACCAAATATACATCCTATATTTTTTAAATCTCTACCAGAACCAAAGTAACCATAACTATCAAATACTCTACCTGAATGGCATCTAGAAACTATAACAACAGGAAGCCCTTTTTCCCTTGCATATTCGACACCAGAAAGCATTTGAGGAGGAATATTACCTCTACCCATAGCCTCAATAACTATGCCTTTATATCCACTATCAACAGCAAATCTTATAAAATCTGCATTTTCTCCAACATATGCTTTAAATAATGCAACTTTAGATTCTACCTTATCAGTATCTATAATTGTTCTATTTACAATATCTCTTGTAAGGACAAGTTCGTTACAGTCGATTATTCCCAATGGACCACTAGTTAAAGATTTAAATGTATTTAAAGAAAGTGTATTTGTTTTAGTAGCTTCAGAAGCTAATAGCACTTCATTATTTAAAACTACAAGAACTCCTTTACCCATAGCATCTTTAGATACAGCAGTACAAACTGATGCAGATAGATTGCTTGAACCATCATAGCCAAGTTCAGAGCTACTTCTCATAGCACCTGTAACTATTACAGGCTTAATATTGTCAATTGTAAGGTCTAGAAAATAAGCAGTTTCCTCTAAACTATCAGTACCATGTGTTATTACAACTCCTGTGATATCTTTTCTTGCTAATAAATCATTTACATAATTTTTTAACTCCATCATTCTATAAGGTGTTATGTGAGGTCCTGGAATTTCATCAAAATTAAAAACTTCAACATCTGCAACTTTATCAATGTTAGTGACCATGGATAATATTTGTTCTCCAGATAAAGTTGGTATAGCAGCACCTACTTTATCATCCACTGTCATAGATATAGTTCCACCAGTAAAGACTATGGCAACTTTTTTCTTAATACTCATAATATTCTCTGCCTTTCACAAATAAAATTTATAATTCCGATAGGATTATATCAAAAAAATTTATTTAGGTCTATATAAATCCTTTTATTCGCATAATTTAGATATTTCAGTGTACTAGGATTATTTCTTTGTTTTTTTCCATTCAGCAATATAGCTATCTAGTATTTCTCTTATGGCTTTCCCTATTTTAGTATAGGCTTCATCATATAGATTTGCTAGAGATATTCTAATTGACCATTCAGGTCCATAGAATCCATTTCCACTAAGTAAGACTACTGAATAATCATTAGCCAATCTATAAAGTATATCTACTGGAGATGAATTCTTACTTATAAATTTGAATAAATCTTCTCCATAGTTTATTTTAGCCCATTCTTCAATATCAAACTGAGTATAATATGCAGCATTATTTTTATTTTTGTTAACTGGAAGCTCTAAAGCTTCGAACAATAGTTTTTGACGTCTATGACATATACTCATATTAAGTTTTTTGTAGGCATCAACTTTATCAATTAATGCAAAAGCAGAGAAAAATGACATTTGAACTTGTTGTGGAGTTGAAAGACCAGCAGTATGATTAAGAGCAACAAGTCTACTATCAGCAACAACTCTTTCCATAAATGAAAGGCTAGAAGGGTTAAGACTCATATCACTGTAACGCTTATCTACTGATTTCTTTAATTCTCCAGTTAAATCATTTATTTTTTTATCAAAAACATTCTTTTTATGAAGAGCAAATGTACCAAGTCTCCATCCTGTAACTCCAAAATATTTTGAATAAGAATAAACTCCAACAGTGTTATAAGGAAGTTTTGACATTAGTGATGAAAAGTCTTCTACAAAAGTCCCATATACATCATCTGATATTATCATTAAATCCTTATTATAATTTTCAATTACATCTATTAGATTATTACAAGATGTCTCATCCATAGCTATAGATGCAGGGTTATTAGGATTAACAACAAATAAAGCCTTAATAGAATTGTCACGAAGCTTTTCTAATTCTTTTTTAGTATATTGCCATGTATGAGCACCTTTTTCGTCAACCGCATTGGCGTTTATGTTTACAACTTTAAAATCATAGCGAGGAAGATTAGGTATCTCAAGATAAGGTGTAAATATAGGAGTCATTAAAGCTATTGTATCGCCTTTTTTTAGAAGTTCATTTGCCATTAATGAATCAAATATATAACACATAGCAGCTGTAGCACCTTCAACTGCGAATATTTCTACATCACCATATTTACCTGATATATCGTATTTCATTTCTTGAACTAGATAATCATGCACTATTTTTTCCATATGAGGTAACATTCTATCTGGAAGTGGATAATTATCACCAATGATTCCATCAGCTAGTTCATGAACAAATTCATCACCATCAAATCCAAGTTCATTTATACCAAAGTTTATAATATCTCTAGCTAAGTATGCTCCAGGCATATCTATATTTTCATTTATATATTTAAAGAATCTTTCCTTAATGCCCTTTTTTTGAGGCATACCAGCTAAGTGACCTAAATCCCAATTAGAACGGGTTTCAGTAATCGCAAAATGACCAAAAGTGAAAAAAGCTTCTCTAGCAGTTGAACAAGTCCAGTTTGGATTTCCACGACCTGCATCGAGTAATTCTCTATGGTTTTCACTTGCAGTATGTTTCGCAATATCTATTAATTTGTCCTTAAATTCAAAAGGACTTATTTTTCCATATATGTCTTTGATTTCTTTATAAGTATTATTTTTCATATTTAATTCCTCCTTATGTAATAAGTTTCACATTTTTATAATAAAATAAACAAGTTGCTAAAATGATTATACTTTAATTATAATAAGTTTATAGAAAAAGTAAAGTATAAAATTAAAATGATAACTCTGTTTAACCTTATTAAATATACGTTAAAATGAAAAACACCTTTTAATAAAAAATGATTGTTATATAAAATAAAACTCTAATTTAATTAGTATTTTAGTTTTTTTATTGTAAAAGTATAGTTTTCTAATTTTGAATAAAAATAAAGTAAAACTTTCTTTTACATTGAAGTTGTTTAGTAAGACATATTTTTTATTATTTTGTTAACCTTAATAATATTAAATAAAGTTAAAAAAATAGATTTCAAGTAAATAAAATAATATAAAATATAAATTTTAATAAAAATAATAAAGAATATATTGTTA
>NZ_JAGWCS010000092.1:0-15762 GCF_020657705.1 Clostridioides sp. ZZV15-6598
CTAAATAACTATATAATAATTTAGTTATTGAATATTAATTATTTAGAAAGAACATTTAACTATACTTGGACATCATATTGACATTATATTCAATTCGTGATATTCTGTTTTCGTCAAAATAATATCTAAATATAAAGGAGATCTTTATGGATTATTCAAATGAATTAAAAGAGCTGTTTCTAATGAATCAAACATATGCAACTCTTTTTACTCTTACAAACAAAATACAAATAGAAGGCAATAAGTACTTTGATGTACTTACTTCAAGACAATATATGACTATTTTATCTATTCTCCATTTGCCTGAAGAAGAAACGACATTAAATAATATTGCAAGAAAAATGGGTACAAGTAAGCAAAATATAAATAGAATAGTTGCTAACCTTGAAAAAAACGGATATGTTCAAGTAGTTCCAAGCCCAAATGATAAAAGAGCAATTAATGTGAAAGTTACAGATTTGGGAAAACAAGTTATGATTAGATGTGGTAGAGCTGGAATAAATTTCATGGCAGATGTATTTCATGAATTTACTCAGGATGAATTAGAAACTTTGTGGAGTTTACTAAAAAAAATGTATCGCTTTAATGGTGAAGAACAAGATGGATTTGAAGAAGATGCTAACTTTGTAGAAGATGAAGAAATAGATAAAATTAAATCTGAAGCACTTAAAGAATTCTCAAAAAGAAGAAATAGAGTAAATAAGAAAGATTAATAACCTCTATAATCTAAAATAGGTATTAACTTTCTTAAAAGTAAAACAGGGTATTTATTTGTATAAAGTCTCAAAGTCACTTCATATTGATTTAAAGACTAAAGACAATTAAATTAATACTTATTGTTTATAAAAGAACTCAGTATTAAATATCAATACTGAGTTCTTTCAACATTACAATTAGTCTCTCATAAAAATTATATCATTTAGTTTTTGTAAATCATTAAATGGTTGACTACAACTATTATTTTGACATACATAGTAAGTAGTTTTGTCATTTTTTAATTTATAATTATTTAAAAAATCTATCTTAGTATTTTCTTCATTGTATTTTTTTACTAAAAAAGTTGCATTTGGTATAAAATTTTCACTTACTAAAGCCTTAAAACCAATCAAATCAGAGTTTTCTTTTAAAATACATATAATCTCTTTTGTAGGATAAAGTTCATACATTAATGAAAGCATATAGAAACTATATCCAGTTGGTGAATTTTTTACACTATCTGAATAAAGTTTTAATTGCTTATATGACAATTCTTCAAGTTTATTATCACCAATAATCTTTGCAAGTCTTATAAGATTATATAATTGTACAGAGTTACCTGATGGAATAGCTCCATCATACAAATCTTTTGGTCTTGCTATTAAATTTTCACTATCTTTACCATATAGGTAAAATCCACTTTTTTCATAGTCCCAAAAAAGTTCAATACAACTTTCATTTAATTTTAATGCTTCTTCTAAATACTTTATATCAAATGTTGATTCATAAAGTTCTATATATGCCCATATTAAAAATGCATAATCATCCAAATATGCTAAATAATCAGCACTGCCATCTCTATATCTAGCTAATAATCTACCTGCTTTATTCACAAGATTACTATTTATAAAATCAAGGCACTTATTTGAGTACTCTAAATATGTATCATTTTTTAGAGTCTTATAAGCCTTTGCTAAAGCTACTACCATCAATGCATTCCATGATGTCAGTATCTTATCATCTTTATGCAAAGAAGTTCTTTCTTTCCTATATTCAAATACCTTTTTACTTAAATTAGCTATTCTTTCATTATACTTATTGTATTCTTTATTTTTTATAAGATTAGGAATACTTTTCCCCTCAAAATTTCCACTATTAGTTATATCAAAGTAATCATTAAAGAATTTCCCATCTTCTTCACCTAATACATCAATTATTTCAAGTGGATTAAATATATAAAATTTCCCTTCTTCGCCCTCACTATCCGCATCTTGTGCTGAATAAAATCCACCTTCTGTATCTTGCATCTCTCTAATTACATAATCTATAGTTTTTATCGCAATTTCTTTATATAGCTCTCTCTTTGTTATCTTGTATGCATCTAAATAAGCAACTATAAGCATAGCATTGTCATATAGCATCTTTTCAAAATGAGGTGCTAACCATTTTTTATCGGTGGAATATCTTGAAAATCCAAATCCAATATGGTCAAATAGACCTCCTCTGTACATTCCATCTAAAGTTTTTTCCACCATTTTTAATACATCTTCATCTTTTTCTATACTATAGTATTTCATCAAAAACATAAGATTTTGAGGACTTGGAAATTTAGGCGCATTACCAAAACCACCATATTTATCATCATAAATAGTTTTAAATATTCTAACTGATGAACTTAACATATCTTTTGATAAATCACCATCTGTATTTTTTACTCCAAAATCATCTTTAAGAGCCTCTACTATTTCATTTCCAGATTTTATAAGCATATCTTTATTTGTATTCCATTTTTCAGATACATTTTCCAATAAATCTATAACACCTGGTCTATTATATCTTGAGTATTTTGGAAAATAAGTTCCTGCAAAAAAAGGTTTTTTATCAGGAGTCATTATTATGGTCATTGGCCATCCACCACTACCTGTCATTGCTTGACAAACTGTCATATACACACTATCTATATCTGGTCTTTCTTCTTTGTCTACTTTTATTGCTATAAAGTTTTTATTCATTATTTCAGCAACTTCTTCATCTTCAAAAGATTCATTTTCCATAACATGGCACCAGTGGCAAGTTGAGTATCCAATACTTAAAAATATCGGTTTATCTTCTTCCTTTGCCTTTTTAAAAGTCTCTTCGTTCCAACTGTGCCAATTTATGGGATTATATGCATGTTGCAAAAGATATGGAGATTTTTCATTTATTAAATTATTAGGTTTTTTATTCGTTGCCATAATACCACCTCATTTATTATTTTGTTATATGTTTTGCAATAAAAAAATAGATATACACTTATAATAAGTGTATACCCATTTTTAGATGTATATATTTAAGTTTTTATATAATCAATCTTTAGTTACATATCAAATTTTCTAATGCATCATTAGGAGCTACAATAGGATAAACATCATAGTCTTTATCTATATCACATTGTAAAAACACAGGTTTATTAAAATCTATTGCATCCAAGGCTCTTTCTAATCCTTCCATATCACATGCTTTATATCCATCTATATTATAAGCATTTACAAGCTTTACATAGTCTACATTTTCATTAATATCAGTTTGAGAGTATCTTTGATTAGAAAATAATTTCTGCCATTGTCTTACCATTCCTAGAGTTCTATTATTAAGCAATAAAATAAGCATAGGCACATTATAATTTGCAACTGTAGCTAACTCATTACAATTCATTCTAAAACTTCCATCACCAGTAACTAAAACTACATTTTTATCTAAATTACCAACTTTAGTTCCAATAGCTGCTCCTAAACCAAATCCCATAGTTCCTAGACCTGCTGATGTTATAAAACTTTTATTTCCTTTAAAATCCCAATACTTAGCAGACCACATTTGGTGCTGACCAACATCAGTAACAACGACAGTTGGATTTGCTAATTGTTCGTATCTCTCATTTATTTTTCTAAGTATATTTTGTGGGTGAAACTCATTTTCTTCTACACCCTCACTTTTTCTAAAAGTTTTTATCTCCTCTTTCCAACTACTATTGTCCTTACTTTCAACCCTTTCTAGTAGCAAACTAAGAACCATCTTTACATCTCCAACTAAAGATACATTGGATTTTATATTTTTACTTATTTCAGATGGGTCTATATCTATGTGTATTATTTTTGCATTTTTAGCAAATTCAGAACTTTTACTTATTACTCTATCACTAAATCTTGCACCTATTGCTATTACTAAATCTGAATTAGAAAGTGCTAAGTTACTTTCTCTACTTCCATGCATTCCAACCATTCCAAGAGATAGTTCATTTTTTCTATCTATATTGCCAAGTCCCATAAG
Source organism: Clostridioides sp. ZZV15-6598 (assembly GCF_020657705.1). NCBI lineage: Bacteria > Bacillati > Bacillota > Clostridia > Peptostreptococcales > Peptostreptococcaceae > Clostridioides > Clostridioides sp. ZZV15-6598. The sequence continues at coordinate 4,003 of NZ_JAGWCS010000092.1, forward strand.
TGTATTTAATATAGGTGTATCTATCTTAGTTGCAAATTTTACAAGAACTTCTTCAGCATTGGAAGATTTAACACCACCACCAGCATAGATTATAGGTTTTTTAGACTCTTTTATTATATCCTCTACATCTTTTAAAAGCTTAAAGTTGTTTTCATCATCTAAATCAAAATCACCCTTATAATCCATATATTCATCTATTTGACATAAATCATAGTCCTCATAATTAAAATCCATTTCTGCTAAAAATAAATCCTTTGGAACATCCACAAGGACAGGTCCTTTTCTACCTGAGTTTGCAACTTTAAAAGCTTCTTTTATTGTAGGTACTAACTCTTTAGTATTTCTAACTAGATAATTGTGTTTTGTCATAGATAAGGTTGCTCCAGTTATATCAATTTCTTGAAAAGAATCTTTCCCCAATAAACTAGTTGGAACTTGACCTGAAATTACAACCATAGGAGAAGAATCCATAAAAGCTGTTGCTATGCCAGTTATAGCATTCGTTGCTCCTGGTCCAGATGTTGTAAAGCAAACCCCCACTGTATTAGTACTTCTTGCATATCCATCTGCTGCATGAACCAAACCTTGTTCATGTGAAGTCCTTATATGTTTAAAATCATCTGGATAATCATATAGAGCATCATAAAGAGGTATTACTGCTCCCCCAGGATATCCAAATATTGTGTCAACTCCCTCTTTCTTCAAACATTCTAAAATTACCTTTGCTCCGTTCATACGCACTACTATGCACCACTCTTTCCCTCAAACTAATCCATTTAATATATTTATTTCAAGAATGACATCATACTTCTTAAATTTCTACCAACTTCAGCTATTTCTGTAGCATATTCTGCTTCTCTAGTTTTTAGGAAGTTCTCACGCCCTTCTTCATTTTCTTTAATCCATGCCTTAGCAAATTTTCCATTTTGTATATCTTCCAATACATCTTGCATACCTTGTTTTGCTGCATCAGTTATTACTCTTTTACCAGATACATAATCTCCATATTCTGCTGTATCACTTATACTGTATCTCATTCTTTCAAATCCACCTTCATATATAAGGTCAACGATTAGTTTCATTTCATGTAGACACTCAAAATATGCTACTTCTTTTTGATAGCCTGCATCTACAAGTGTCTTATATCCTAATTTTATAAGTTCACTTATACCACCACAAAGTACTGATTGCTCTCCAAATAAGTCAGTTTCTGTTTCTTCTTTAAAAGTAGTTTCTAAAACACCTGCTCTTGTAGCTCCTATTCCTTTTGCATATGCTAAAACTGTCTCTGTGGCTTTTTTAGTGTAATCTTGATATACTGCAAACAATGCTGGAACTCCACTTCCTTTAGTAAATACATTTCTAACTAGGTGACCAGGTCCTTTAGGAGCTACCATTACAACATCAACAAATTCTGGTGGTTGTACTTGATTATAGTGTATATTGAATCCATGAGCAAATGCTAATGTCTGACCTTCTTTTAAATTATCTCTAACACTTTCTTCATAAACTTTCTTTTGTTTTTCATCAGGCATTAACAACATTGTTAAATCACTTTCTTTAGTAGCTTCTGCTACACTCTTAACTTCAAATCCATCTTCCTTTGCTTTTTGTGCTGACTTACTTCCATCATAAAGTCCTACCACTACATTCACACCATTATCTCTAAGGTTTTGTGCATGTGCATGACCTTGACTTCCATACCCTAAAACTGCAACCTTTTTATTTTTTAAAACCTCTAAATTTACATCATTTTCATAATACATCTTTGCCATATTTATTTCCTCCCAATATTTTCTCTCAATTATTTTGTGATATTTATTTTTATTAGAAATTTATACTCATTATCATTGATTCTATGCTACTTAACAAACTTTATTTTCTAATTTATAGAATTTTAATCTTTAAAATTTCAATATTTATAGTTTTAATAATCTTAATATTTACAATTTTCAGTTTTTAAAATTTGTAATAGGTTTATAATTTCAATAATAATCGTATTTTCAATCTAAAATTTTTCTCATCTAATATTTATCTTTAGTTTTTGTTTAAAGATTAGTTTCTTCATACTTGTTTTTAATTTTTATAAGTAATATTTAATTAATGTCTCACTTGTTCAACAGTTATCTCTCTTATATCATGTAGTTTCTTCATATGATTTAAGACACTATCTAGAGATGTCTTTTCTTCGTTTACTATCAATTTTATACCTGAATTATTCATATTATCTACAGTCATACTTATTGATTGTATATCAACTTCTCTTCTTCTAAGTGTCATTGCCACTCTTAAAAAAGAATCTATTCCTTGGTTTAATTTAGCATATACAGTATTTTCCATAAAAAACTCCTCCTTATTTTTTATTATTATTTTTATATGGATTAATCTTTTATATTGCTTAAAATAAAAAAACTTTCATCTTTATAAGCAATATAAATATTACTTATAAGGACGAAAGTTAAATTCCGCGGTACCACCTTATTTGTAGATATAAAAAATACATCTACCACTCTTTTTTCAGGTCGGGTAATTGATTACCTTAACCTTAGCCATATAACGTTGGCAGACGTTTGTACTTACTAAAACATATTCAGTACAAAAGCTCCAGAGTGATCATTATACTACTGTTAACACCAATTCTCAGCAACATTGGTTCTCTGTAGATAACTCTATTAGTATTGTTGTCTCTGTCATTGCTTTTATTTATTTAATTTTTTTCAACCTTGCTTTGCTGTTAATATAGATTATATTCTCTATCTTTTGGAATGTCAACGACTTTTTTTAAAATTTTCAGATTATTTATTTTTTTCACAATAATCATTTTTTATGTTTTAAATGAATATCTTGAAATAATCGTTTTCATATTATTATCTTATATCCATTTTTTTTAAGCCAATTTTCTTTATCTTTATAATCTGGCATAATATTTTTTACCAAATCATAAAATTTTTTTGAGTGATTCATATGTAATAAATGACTAAATTCATGTACTATTATATAGTCGATTACATCTAATCTCGCCATAGATATTTTTGAATTTACATAAATATTTTTTTGAGATGTACAACTTCCCCATCTACTTTTTTGTTCTTTTACTTTTACATTAACTGGTGTTAGTTGTTTCATTATATCACAATTTGATTTAAGAAAATCTATTCTTTCTGAAACGATTCTTTGACTTTCATTTTTGTACCAACACTGTAAAGATTTTTTGATAAAATCTTTACTTACGTCATTTGTTTTAATAATTATTTTATATTCTTCAAGATTTATTTTACACTTACTTTTTTTTGCACAATCCTCCAAAGTTTCATTTACAACTAAGCAATATTCTTCACCAAGATAGAGAAATTTATCACCAGTCATAAATGTTCTTTGTTTATATGCTTCTTCTCTATCTTTATACTCACCAGATTTTTTAAGTATCCAATCCCCTTTTTTAATTATTATTTCTTCTATTGTTTTTTTAGAAACTTTAGGGGGACTTATTACAACTACTTTGCCAAATGAGTCTATTTTTATACAAATATTTTTTCTATTTTTATACAGTAACACTACTTCTATTTCTTTATTTTTAAAAATAACATTTAAAATCTGATAATCTTTACTCATCATATTCATTAATTTCTTTTTTCCTTATTTGCTCTACAATTTATAAGTTCCGCTGCTATACATACAGCTATTTCTGCTGGTGTTTGAGCATCTAATTTTATTCCTATTGGAGCATGTACTTTATTTAATTCTTCCTTACTGAATCCATTTTTCATAAGTTTTTCGTATGTCAATCCAATTTTTGTCCTACTTCCAATCATACCTATATAGCAAGGATTCGTTTTAAGAGCCCATTCCAATGAACTTGAATCATATAGATGACCTCTCGTTAAAATAATTATGTAGCTATTTTCATCAATTGGAAAATCTGGTATATTTTCAAAAGAATCTAAAACTACCACTTCTGAGTCTGGAAATCTTTCAGAATTGGCAAATTCCTCTCTATCATCTATTACTATTGTTCTAAATTCTAAAAGTGATAGTATTACTGCTACATCTTTTGAAATATGACCTGCGCCAAATATATATGCTTTACTTATATTTTCTTTTAAGTTTTTATTAAATCTTTCTAAACTACTCTTCAGTTTACTATCAATAAAATCTATCTGTATTTCTCCAGTACCACCACATATCATTCCAAGTTTTGCTATATCAGTTTTATTTAGAGTAAATTTATACAACATTGACTCTCTATTTTTTATAACATTAATCGAATGTTTTATGCATGTTGCTTCTACACTTCCTCCACCTACAGAACCAAATATAGAACCATCACTTTTTACAATCATCATTGCTCCAGTTTCACGTGGTGTTGAACCTGAATGAGAAGTTATTGTAGCAAATGCAAAGTCTTCATTATTTTCTATTAACTTTATCGCTTGTTCATATATATTCATATATTTCTCCTTACTAGTCTATTTAAAAATCTTCTATATGTCTACTTTAAGTTTTTTATTACTTTATCTGGTATTACAAACTCAACTGGACCCATATAACCAGGAGCTACTTCATATTCATCAAAACTAATTACAATGTTTCCATCTTTATTAAAATAGAAATCTTGATACTTATTTATAGACTCAAAATTTTTTACTGGGGAATCTTTTTCTTGGTCTATAAAATATGATTTTGTATTGTCTTTCTTAATTTGATTTCTCATCTGTTCTTTTATATTATCACTTATAGCATCCATATATCTACTATCTTTAAAAAATATTGGTAAATTTAATAGTATTTCTCTATTTTTATCAATAGTATAATGCGTTTTAGTTACATATGAAGAAGCTTCTATCTCTTCTTTTTTAACTTCTATAGATAAAAAGTCCTTAGAATTATTTTTTACACTATAACTTACATTTAAGTATCTATGACCTTTATTATTTTCTTTTTTCATTTTATTTTGAAATTCACTATAAAGTTTTTTTCCATCTTCCATAAATTCATTGTTTAATTTATTCTCTAAATCTTTATCTTTTAAACCTTCTATCTTAGGAATTTTGATATTGACTTCATAATTATCTTGTTTTAAATTATAATTTTTAGCATTTATCACTTTTATTGGATTATTTTTTACAACCTTATTAGAAGAACTTCCTGCAAATATAGGATTTACATTTACTAATGCTACAAGTAGACACACTGAAATCACAGCAATTTTAAATATAGATTTTTTAAGTTTTTTATATGTATTCATATTAACCTCCTTAATATATTTATATATAAATTACTATTCTATTTACAAATCTTTTATTACTTTATATGGTATTACAAATTCTATTGAACCCATATAACCAGGTGCTACTTCAAACTGGTCAAAACAAATTACAAGGTCTTCATTCTTATTAAGATAAAAGTCTTGATATTTGTTTATTGTTTTAAAATCTTTAACAGGAGAATCTTTTCCCTGGTCTATAAAATATGATTTTGTACTGTCATTTTTCATTTGTTCTCGCATTTGTTCTTTTATGTTATTGCTAATAGCTTTTATATATTTATCATCCTTAAAAAGCATAGGTAAAGTTAAAACTATTTGTCTTTTTTTATCCACATTATAATGTATTTTGCTAACATATGATGATGCTTCTATCTCATTTTTTGTCATTTCTATTGATAGGAAATCTTTAGAATTATTTTTAACACTATAACTTAAACTTAAATACTTATGTTCCTTATTTTTTGATAATTCTATTTTTTCCATTCTATTTTGAAATTCATCATAAAGCCTCTTTCCATCTTCCATAAAACTATTATTTAATCTCTTCTCTAAATTTTTATCTTTTAAACCTTGTATTTTAGGAATATCAATTTTAGCTTCATAGTTTTCGTTCTTTAAGCTATAATTTTTTATAGTTACTACTTCTACTAATCCTCCGATTATAGGTAATTTAGAAAAGTTATCTGCAAATACAGGACTTATATTTACTAATACTATAAACATACAGGCTGAAGCCATAATAACTTTAAATCTCCATCTATTTATCTTTTTATTTTGTTCGCAATATATATCTTTTATTTTCTTATGATTTATTATAGTATCTAGTTTCTTTGGTATTGGAATTTTATGATACTCATCTCTTAACTTATCTAACCTTTCTTTGTTTGTCATTCTTTTTATCCCTACTCTTCAATTTTTAATTTTAATTTTTTTAAAGCAGTATATAACCTAGTTTTAACAGTATTCACATTTTCATCCAATATTATTGCTACTTCTTCAATCTTTAAATCTTCAAAAAATCTCAATATTATAATAGATTTATATTCAATAGGTAATTCTTCTAACGCCTTTTTTAAGTCTAAGTCAGTATACTTATCATATTCTCCTGTCTCATCTATAAGAGTGATATCTGTCATGTTATTATATTTACGGTTTTTTCTAATAAAATCTATGCTCGTTCTAACTAGAATTTTATAAAACCATGTTTTTATATAATTTACTTCTTTAAGGTTTTCTACTGAATATAGAGCCTTATACATGGACTCTTGAACCACATCTAAGGCGTCTTCCTCATTTTTAGTATAACTATATGCAATTCTATAAAAAGAGTCTTTATTATCGATAATGTATCTCTCAACTTTCCTTCTCTTTAAACTCTTAAGCATTCCTGTAAAATCTCCCTCCGGCTACAGGCTAGGATTGAGTTTTTATAGATTCTATCTCTCTACTTTTGCACTTTCATTCAATTTTTTTATGTGCTCAATATATTTTTCGTTTAAAATAGATTCTCTTACTAAACTCTGACACTCATTAAGACTTTTTTGTCTTTCTCTTTTATCAGTAACTTTGACTATGTGATATCCATAACTAGTTTCAAAAACACCTGAAACTTCATTTTTCTTTAATTTGAATACTTCTTTTGTAAATTCGGCATTTTTATCATTTTTTGAAAAATATCCTAGCTGACCTCCATTTTTTCCAGTCGCTTTGTCATCTGAATATTTTTTAGCCAATGCTTCAAAACTTTCTCCATTTTTGATTTTAGTCAATATACTCTCTGCCTCTTTTTTTAAAGATTCTTTTTTATCCTTACTTACTTCTTTTTTATTTTTGTCTAAAGTTGATATCAATATTTGGGAAGCACTTACTTCTTCTACATTAAAATCTTTTTTATGACTTACATAATAAGATTCCATCTCGGCATCACTTATATTTATTTTATTTTCAAAAGCTTTTTTACTTTTGTCTATGGCTAAATCTTTAGATATTTCTTGTTTTAAATATTCCTTATCTACACCTGCTTTGTCCATTTTTTCTTTATAGCTTGTATTCAAATTCATTTCATTTTCTAGTTCTTGATATTTTGAGTCTACCTCACCTTTACTTGGAGTTAATCCTTTATCCTTAGCCTCTTGATATAAAAGTTCATTATCCACCATAAACGATATTATAACATTTTCTAATTTATTTCTACCTTTTTTATCCAAACTTTTTTCCATTTCATCCAAAGATTGACCATTTATATAACTATTAGTAGCAGATAAGACTGCCTTTGTTTTTTTATATTGCTCCTTCGTGATTTCTACATCATTTACTTTAGCTAAACTCTTATTACAACCAACCATCATTAAAGATAGTATTCCGACCATTCCTATACAAAGTTTTTTATTCAAAACATTTACACCTCACTCATTTTTTATTTTCAATTTTTTAAATTTTTAATCAACACTTTTTTATTTTGACTACTCTAAATTACGTAACCAATAATTTTTTGGTATTTGATTTTGCTCTACTGCTGCAAATTCATAGCCTTCATCTGATAAGAATTTTAAAATTGAATCTAAAGCTTCTGCACTTTGTTTTTTCTCATGCATTAAAACTACAAGTTGATCCTTATCTTCACCTTTTCTATTCTTAATATGAGTTTTTACATTTTGTACAATTTGTGCAGAATTAGATTTCCAGTCTTCAGTATCTAAATCCCAATCCCAAATTTTATACCCTGCATCAACTAAAGCTTGATAAGAAGCTTGTGGAGTATATGGTTTACTTCCATAAGGAATTCTTATTACTTTTGAATGTTTACCAGTTATACTATAAAGAGTCTGATCATTTGTATCAAATTCCTCTTTTGCTGATGTACTAGTAACATAAAGTTTATGAATATCATGAGATACACTATGAAAACCTGCTGTGTTCCCATTTTTAATTATATTTTTAACTTGCTGTGGATATTCCTTCATATTTCCATCTATCATAAAAAAAGTTGCTTTAACATTGTACTTATTTAAAGTTTTTATTATTTGGTCAGTAAATTTAGATGGACCATCATCTATAGTTATGTATGCTACTTTTCCAGAACTTTTACTAGGCCCTTTACTAACTTCTGCTGATGTATTAGATATTATATCTGTAATAGTAGAACTTGATAGTTTAGCATTTCTACTAATTTCATCTTCTTTCATGTTCATATAACTAACTCGTATGCCAATTATTATAAATGCTAAACAGACTACTATAGCACTTAAAAGCAAATACAATTTCTTTCTATTTATTTTTTTCTTTTTATTTCTCATCGTTCGACCTCCAATATTACTATATTTTTACATTTATATTTTTGTAGTATTTTAGAATCAGAATCTACACTACATATATATAGACGTTGAACTTCGACAAAAAGTTTTACCTAATTTTTAAAATTTGTTATTTTGATGATTATTATGCTGTATAATTTCTGTATAATTGTATAGAATGTTGAAAATTGAGTATTATATAGTGTTTTTTACAATTAATACTAGTTAAAATGTCGTTTATAGTTTTTAAAATTTATAAAACTTTTTTCTAGAAAATAGAAATTTTAAATAAGAAATATATTATGAAAACAATATTGCTTCTTGTTTTGACCTCATATGTTATATATTCATATACATTTATTTTTGTTATTAAATAAAAATTTGTAAACGTATCTAAAAAGTGTTGTACTTTATATGGAATTTGTTACATTACAAGATAATAATTTGTTACAATGTAAATATTAGTTGTATAAAAATTCTAAAAATATTCTTGGGAGGTATTGTTTATGAAGGTAATTTCTTTAATTGAAAATATTTCTGGCTCCAAAAATTTAAAATCTGAACATGGTTTATCTTTGTTTTTAGAAGTTAATGATAAAAGATATATATTAGATACAGGAAAAAGTGGAGATTTTATAGAAAATGCTAAAAATTTAAATGTCGATTTATTAAATTTAGATGCACTTGTAATATCTCATAATCATTCAGACCATATTGGTGGTATAGATAAATTTTTTGAAATTAATAAAGATATTAATGTTTATATAAAATCTCAAGCTAAACTATATGAATATTTCTACCATAACAAAAATCATCAAGAAAACTACTATATAGGAAATAGAAAGGGATTATTTGAAGATTTTAATAAAAACTTCATTTGGATAGATGATTTTTACAAACTTAGTGAAAATCTTTACATCTTTTCTGATAAAAACAATAATAAAGATTTCTTTTGTAGAGATAAAAATCTGTTAAAATTTAAAGACAATATGTTCACTGAAGATGATTTTAAGCATGAATTATTCTTAGTATATGTGGATGGAAACTATGTATCAATAATAAGTAGTTGTAGTCATAGTGGAATTGTAAATATCGCTCATACTGTTAAAAAATACTTTCCAGATAAATCAATTAAGTTTATTATTGGAGGATTTCATATGGATAATTTATCAAAACAAGGTGGACTTAACTGTTCTACAGAATACATAGATGATGTCATAAAGGAACTTAACACAATTGGTTTTCAGAAAATATATACATTCCATTGTACAGGATTAGTTGCATTTGATTACATGAAAGAATTACTTGGAGATAAAATAGAATATTTTAAGACAGGTGACTTTTTAGAGGTGTAATTTTACAAACTAAAAATAAAAAAATAAAATCCCAATATATCTATAGATATATTGGGATTTTATTTTTTATATAATCATAAAGTATTTATAAACTAGTTAGACTCATTTTTTGTTCTTTTAGTCATATAAGCATATACTGGTAAGCCTATAGCTGTTATTATAAGACCTCCAACAGATATCATAGTAGTTTTCATACCTGCGAAGCATAATTGATTAACTACGACAAATATACCGCTCACTATAGCTATTATTGGAACAATTGGATATAGTGGTACTTTGTATTCTCTTGGTATATCTGGGTGAGTTTTTCTAAGTTTCATCACCCCTATAAATGTCAATACATAGAATATCCAAGTAGCAAATACTGCTAAATCAGTTAATAAATTAAATTGACCTGATAAAGCATAAATAGCTGCAAGAACAGATACTAATACTATAGAATTTGCTGGAACTTGAGCAGAATTTAATTTAGAAAATACCTTATATTTAGGCAAAGTTTTATCTGTTGCCAAAGTATAGGCCACTCTTGAACCAGTTAATAAGAATCCATTTAATGCTCCAAATACTGAAATTAATATACCTACAGATATTATTTTTCCACCTATTGAGCCAAATATAACCTCAGCAACTGCTGATGCTGGTGAAGCGTAAGTAGCTAGTTCACTAGCTGGTAATACCCAAAGATATGCTAAGTTTATTATAAAATAAACAGCCATAACTACTGATAATCCACCTATTATAGCTTTTGGAAGGTCCTTTCCTGGATTTTTCATTTCTCCAGCCAAAGTACCAACATTCATCCATCCATCAAATGCAAATAATATAGCAATTAAAACTTGACCTATTACACTACCTAGACTTAGTCCTTCACCAACCATAGGGCTAAGTATTGGATTATCTCCACCGCCTTTAATAAACCCAACAATCATTATTAATATAAGTGGTATTAATTTACATATAGTAGAAATTGTTTGTATAGCTCCTCCAGTTTTTGAACCCAACATATTTAACCCTGCAACTATTACTATAATTCCAATTGCTATTGGAAGTAATAATGATGAATTACCAATTAAAGCTGATGCTTGCTCTCCAAATATGACACCTAATGCTGCCATCATCCCAGGATAAAATAATACAATTTGCATCCATCCAGTTAAAAATCCTAATTTATCTCCATAAATCTCTTTTATATATACCATCATTCCACCAGTTTTTGGTATTGCAACTGATACCTCTGCAGCTGTAAGCCCAGCTGTTATAGTTATGATTCCTGCTATTAACCATGCCAATATACCAAGTCCTGGAGCTCCTCCAGTTAATGTATACACTGCTTGTGGTTTAAAAAATACACCTGCTCCTATTACTGAACCTACAACAGTTGATAACGCTGCAGATACACCAAGAGTCTTTTTTAGCTCACTATTTCCCATTTTTTTCCTCCTACTTCATCCTATTTAATTTTAATTTCATAGTTATATAAGCATCTACTATGCCAATATTATAGAAAAATAGTTTTTATTATTTATTAAAATAAAATAACATATGCTAAGCTTTTGTAAATTTTAATTTTTAACTAAAATTAAAATTTTTTTAAAAAAATTATAAAAATTAAAAATCCTAATATGACAATACTTTCTTCATAACAGTTAAATTGTTTTTCATTTCAATATCTATTTGCCTGTTAGAATATATTCTATCTGCAAGTCAAAATTAATTTAAATTTTTTGCAATAAAATTTCACTGTTTTTCAAAAACATTTTATTATAATTCTATAATTCGCATTTTATTTTTAATGTTTTTGACGGAATAGTATCGTTTTTATTTATTTTATAGCTTGTTTTATAGT
>NZ_JAGWCS010000093.1:0-15626 GCF_020657705.1 Clostridioides sp. ZZV15-6598
TTATAGAGATTTTCAATTAAATAATTTAAATTCAAAATATATTTTTATCATTAATTTATGCATGTTAATTTTTTATGATTTCATTTTTGAGCAAATTAATTTTATGACAAAATAATAAAAGCTGTTTAAGTTCTCTATTTAAGAACAAAAACAGCTTTTAGATATATATATTAATATTTTCTTCTTTATTAATATATTGACTTAGTCTATTGCTTTGCTTTCATTTGATATTTATCTGTAAGTTTTACATTGTATTTTTCCTTTAAATCATTTATAAGTAAGTTTTGCTTTTCTGATGTTAAAGTACTTACTAAATCTGATTTTACTTCTTCAAATGGTTGATATTTTTCATCTGTTTTCTTAATTATATGATATCCATAATCACTTTCTACAAGCTTACTAGATATTTCTCCTTTTTTCAAAGCAAACGCAGCTTTTTCAAAAGATTCTACCATTTGACCTTTCCCAAAGAATCCTAAATCTCCACCTGATTCTGCACTACTATCTTCAGAATACTTTTTAGCTAGAGTAGCAAAATCTTCTCCAGCTTCAGCTTTTTTAAGTATTTCTTCTGCTTGTTTTTTAAGTTCAGCTTTTTTACTATCACTGACTTGCTTACCTTTATCATCAACAGTTTTTATTAAAATATGTGAAGCTCTAACTTGTAAATAATTGCTCTTGTTTTTATCATAATAACTTTGTGCATCTTTATCTGTTACTTTTGATGCTTCATTTAAGTATTTTGATGCTATTAGTTCTTTTTTCATATCGTCTTTTATATATTTCTCAGTCAAATCAAACTGCTTTAAAAATTCTTCTTTTGTCATTCCCATTGCAGATTCTATGCTAGACATTAGATTATCATATTGAGCATTTAATTCGTCATCAGTTATACTTATTTTTTCTTTTGCTGCTTCTGAGGATAATATATCTGATGTAATCATAGTCTCAATCATATTTGATTCATATGAACGTATTTCATCATCACTCATAGTATTTTTTGCATTTAAATAAAATAATGGCTCCATTCTTTTTCTTAACATTTCCCCTGTAATTTTTTTATCCCCAATAGTAGCTACTACTTCATTACTATTATAACGCTTTGAAGTAGCTGGTAATTTTCTTCCAGCTTCTTTCCCAGACACATAGCCTCCACCCAAGCAAATTGCACCTACTGCAACAATTGCTACAATTGCTTTAAGCTTTTTACTACTTAATTTTATTTCTCTTTTCTTGACTTTGTTATCAGTATTTTTTTCACCTGACACATCATCTTGTTTAGAACTTACATTTTCTGAATTTTTAACTTCATTCAATGTATTCTCTTTTGAATTTTTTTCTTCAGACATTAATATCCTCCTTAATTTTAATTGTACAATACTTCACTTTTATTATTTTACATTAAAATAATATTAAATGTGTGAATCAGAAATGAAACTCTCATGAATTTAAAATGAAATTAAATATTTCTTAAGCTATATCTTATGAAATTTCTTCCTATTTTTGTATCTCCATACTTTAACATTTGTATAACTTCATTTTTTTCTTTTTGCAAATAAATAGAACATTCTTCTAAAGATTTAAATATCTCTAATACTTCGCCTTTTTTATTTACCAATTCAATCTTTTTCTTTCCACCTCTTTTGATTATAGACTTATATTTTTTAAAATATTCATCGTATTCTTCATCAATACATTCAAACTTATAATTCATTTTTATTGTTTCAATCTTATCATTAGTTAAAATTTCATTTCTCTTTTTATCAGAAAGTCTTGTACTAAATATTTTGTCATTAAGAATATTAAATATCTCAGATGGAGATTTACTATTTTCTAGATAGCTCCATTCATTTTTACAGTATTCTTCTACATTTAACACTTTACTTAAATAATTTATAGCTTCTCCAAAGTAATCCATATATCCATATTTTAAATTTTCTCTTATGTATCCAAGTGGTACCTTAAGATTTTTACTGCATTGAATATGAGTATCAAAAGTCTTCTCTTCTTTAGTGTATAAGTTTATTGCTTTTATACTTCTTCCTCTTCTTATTTTTATTTCTTTTATGTAATTTAAATCTTCTTCTGTCAAGTATTCATTTGTATCACTTATTTGTTTTTCTTCAACTTCAATAATGTCTGTTGCTAGAATATTATTTTCACTTTGGTCAATTTCTTCAAATTCTTTAGAATCTGTTTTTTTACTTTCAAGCAGTATTTCTTTTTTATTTAAGTTGATAGATTCCTCAGTAATAAATACTTCTTTTTTATCTAATTCTATAGTATTTTTATTAATTAATATTTCTTCACTATTTATACTTTTCTCTGCTATTTCTGTATTATCAATTATTATTTCTACTTTATTTAAGGTTGTATCATCATTATTAACTATTAATTCTTCTTTATCAGACAAATGTTCTTCTTGGTTTAAAGACTCATTTTCTTTAATTACAGCTTCCTCTTTACAGCATAATACCTTTTTTTCTTTATCAATTAAATTTTCTTCATACAAAATTTTTTCATTTTTTAATATTATTTCACCTTCTTCTTTTGCTTCCTCAACTTTTTGTCTCTTTTTCATAATACCAAACCACTTTTTTAACACTCAATGTTCCTCCTAATACTTTATCTACTATTTATATTATCACATAAAATATTATTATTTTTAGCAATTCCTTAATTTTTATTTTTTTACAAATATAAAAGTTATATTTTTCTCCTTTATTTTTAATTACTTATTAAGAATTTATCTCCCTCTATAATTATAAAACTTATATACAACTTTTTTATCATCTAAAAACATAGTAATTATATCATGTTTTTATAAAATATTATCTTTTTTAAATTTTTTACCTCTCAATACTATTAAGTATGAAATTCATAATGTATTTTATCAAGTAACAACATTGTGTTAACACAAACCTGACAATACTAGCTATTATGAATTATGAATAGTAAAATGGATCAAAATACTTTGTATCTATGAATTTAATTTCATAAAAAATGTAAACTTATACATACAAAAAAATGGATTTAATTTGTCATATAAGTTCTTAAAACTTCATTTGACTAAAATTAAATCCATTACAATTAATTTTAAACTATGCATTTGATTTTTTTATTATAAAAGGAATAGTTATAATTGTACCTATTAAAGCATCTACCATATCAATCATAGTATCTTCTAATCCCCCAGCTTGTGTAGTAGTCCCAATAAAAGTATCCATTAGAAATTCACCTATTTCCCACAAACTAGCCACGCCCATACTAAACATAAATACAAATATAACTAAAAATATTTTACTCATCTTGCTTATATCTTTTTGTATATAAAAATATTTAATTGTAGAAAATGCTACAATACATGATATTATACCCGACCATAGATGTAAAAAATCATCATAATAATTTATGTCATAAAAATTAAAACAAGTCCCTAATAATGATGAAAACATTATAAATAATGCAAGTACAATATATAATTCATTGCTCAAAAGTCTTTTATTTTGCCTATTTAAAATACTAAGTATAAAAGTACCAATTAAACTGATTGCTACTAAACCTACACTTCCAAAAGCTCTATTTGTAGCAAAAAATATGGCACATAAAACATATACTATATAAAGTAAAATGGTTATTGGCTTTAAAAGTTTATTCATAAATAATTTACCTTTCCAAAACATTCTATAATAACTTAGGATTAACATCATTATCACCATGACCATAAAGTTTTAATGGCTTAAGTGCTGGACCTTCAAGTATGTTTCCCTTATAGTCAAATCTTGAACCATGACATGGACAATCCCATGTTTTTTCTTCACTATTAAAATTGAGCTCACATCCTAAATGAGTACATGTGGTATCTACAATATAAAAATCTCCTCTATCATCTTTATAAACACCATATCTTTTTCCATCAATGTTAACGATTTTTCCTTCACCATTACTTTTTGGCATGTCTCCACTACCTATTTTTAATTTTCCAGTGACATAATTCATTGCTACATTTGCATTTTCCTTTATAAAATCCTTCGAGAAATAACTACCTAATCTCGACGGATTGAAAGTGTCTTTATAGTCAGAAGCTTTATTTATTATTAAATCTTTTATTATTATTCCTGCAGCAGTTCCATTAGTCATTCCCCATTTAGAAAAGCCTGTAGCTACATAGATATTATTCTCCCTTTTATTGATATAACCTATATAAGGAACATTATCAAAACTCATATTGTCTTGAGCAGACCATTTATACTTAAAATCTTCTACCTTAAAGACTTCTTTACCATAACGCTCTAAATCATCAAATATTTCTTCTTCAGTTCCACCTTGACCAACTTTGTGGTCTCCTCCTCCAAAGATTAATAAGCTGTTATTTTCATCATTACATTGTCTAAAAGTTATTGCTGGGTCATCTATACTTATAAATATACCCTCTGGCAATTCATTTTGTAGGACTGCAACCATTAAATAGGCACGTTCGGCATATTCCTTTGCAAAATAAAAATTCAATCCATCATACCATGGACTGTGAGATGAAATTATAACATTTTCAGCTTCTATTATATTATTATCGCTAGTCTTAACTCTACATATAGCTCCTTTTTCTAGGTCTACTATTGGCGTATTTTCATATATTTCTAGACCTAAATTTACTGCTACTTCTGCCAAACCATCAACATATTGCTTTGGATTAAATTGACCTTGATTAGAAAAATGAATAGCTCCTTTTACATCTAATGGAATATCCTTTATAGTTTCATGATATTCGCAATCTATACCTATTTTTTTACATGTACGATATTCGTCTTTGATATCCTTTATAGATTCTTCCTTCTCTGTAAAAACAAAAGATGGAATCCTTTGAAAATCACATTTTATATTATTTTCACTGATTATTTTCTCAATCAATTTTAAAGCTTCATTATTTGCATTATAATATGATTTAGCTTTATCTAATCCATATTTTTTCTCTATTTTAGAATATACTATATCATGTTGACAAGTAACTTTACCAGTATTTCTTCCTGAAGTTCCATATCCTATTTTATCAGCTTCAACAAGTGCTACTTTTTTCCCTTCTTTTGCTAATAGATATGCTGTTGTTAAGCCAATTATTCCTCCACCTACTACTAGACATTCTACTTTTATATTTTCACCTAAATTTTTATATTCTTTTGGACTTGAATTTATAACCCAATACGATTCATTCATTTTAAATACTCCTTTACATGTTAAATAATAATAGTTTTTCCATCATAGAGTTTATTTATTATAAATAATATAAAAAATAATACAAAAAACAAATTAAATAATTATTTAAATTAAAGTTATGCTTATCTAATTTATGTATCTATTTTATTTTTATATCTATCAATTTATATGTCTATGAAATATATAGTTGATTTTTATATAGTAATATATTACCATTTATATTATAGGAGGATTATGTAGTTAATGACACTAAAACAAATATTCAGAAAAATAAAATGGAGGATTTATGAAAAACAAAATAATTATAGGCATTACTTGTTTATTTATATTGCTAATGTCTGGGTGCACTTCAAAACATACAACAGAAATAAATGTATTAGCCACTACCGATTTACATGGTAACATACCTTATGAGTTGACTTCTTATGTAAGGGAACAAAGAGAAAAAGAGAAAAATATAACTTTAGTAGATGCTGGAGACTTCTTTGACAGTGGAGTAGCTTTAGGGAGTAGCATGGATGATTATACTAATGCTATGCTTAAAGATAACAACAATAAAACTGAAAGCTCTATTGAAACTCCTATTTCAAAGGACATGAAAGAAGTAGGTTATGATGCTGTAGTTCTTGGTAATCATGAATTTATATCCCTTAATAAATATCATTTAGATAATATGATATCTGATTTTGAAAAACAAAAAATAGATGTATTATCAGCTAATACTTATAAGAAAAATGGTGATAGCTACACAAAACCATACATAATAAAAAATGTTGATACACCAAAAGGAAATGTAAAGCTAGGAATTCTAGGACTTACTATAAAAGAAGTTGGTGAAAGAAAGCAACGAAATGAAAATGGAGAACTTGTGGACTCTAAATCTTTAGAGCTAAAAGACCAAGAAGGTTATAATGGTGAGCTATATATGAATGATTTAGTAAAAGATGCTAAAAAATGGGTGAAAATCATGGAAAAAGAAAGTCCAGATATAATAGTAGCTGTTGCACACACAGGTGAAAAGCCTAAGAAACCTAAAAATCCAGGAAATAGAATACAGGATTTAGCTCAACAAGTTGATGGTATTGATGCAATAGTTGCAGGACATAATCATGTTCAAATTGAGCAACACGATTATAAAAACACATTGGGAGAAAAGGTTATAGTTACTGAACCAGGAAAGCATGGAGAATGTATTTCTAAAATTAACTTTAAATTAGAAAAAAATAAAGATAAATGGAGTGTAGTAGACAAATCCAGTGAGTTAGTTAAATTTGAGAAAAATGAAGAAGATGAGAAATTCGGACAATTTGCTTCTTCACTTATGAAAGCTAGTGAAAACAACACTGAAATAAGACTGGCAAAAGTAATGCCACCTGAATGGGATAAAATATTTATCTTTAAGCCTGGAACATCAGCAAATGATATATATAAAGCTGTAGGATATAAATGGAGAAATATATCTTCTCCAAAAGATAGAGATATGCTACAAATTGTTGTTATGAACAATAATAAACCTGTTACTTATCTATATGGAGAATCAGAGCTTATGCCATTTAATATAAAGTGTGATGAATCAGAGTATAAAAACAATGTTGTGACTATTTATCCTAATAAAAATGATAAATTCAAAGTTATAAAAGGTGAAGGAAAATACGATATTGATTTAGAACACATAGAGTAGAGTTTTATTCCTTGATTTAAGATTGAATACTAAAATATTAATTAAAAGATGAGTTTTATTTCTACAGCTTCTTAGATATTATAATCTCATAATAAACATATCTTTCAATTTTTTCTTATAATAATTACTTTTTTTAACATCAATTGACTTGTAAAGCATAATAATTGAAAGTATTATACTATTAGTGTAAAATTTATGAAACATGATGTATAACTAAGAAAAAGGAGCTTTTAATTATGGTTCTAAAAATAAGCTTTGGTGGAAATTATCATTCTGATTATATATATGTTCCCAGTGAAATTAATTTTAAAAAATATAAAATTAAAGATGAATTTTACAATTGGATTGATAATACAGAAGATGAGCACACTTTTTGGGAGTACGAAAATGGTGTAAAAATTGGATTAAACTATAGAGGGGATGCTATTGTTTATTGGCTAAACAACTATATCCTAAAAGACACAAAAGATAAGTCAAGGCTAATTGAAAGTTTTTCAAGTAAAAAGCTAGATTATGATTTAGTGATAAAGCTATAGAGTATTACAAATATAATACTCTATAGCTAATATCTATTTCATTAAATACTTTCTTATTTCCTCAAATAGGAATTACAATTTTAAATTTTTTATTTTCTAGGGAAAAATAATTTTAGAAAAATTAGAATACGTGATTTGATACATACAAATGTAAGTCTACTTTTACTAGTTGTGCTTTTATGAAATTCATTTCAGAAAGACTAAATCATACAGATATACAAACAAGTATAAATATATATTCTCATATAATTGAAAAATTTGACAATGAAGTACTCTATAGTTTAAGTAAATTTCTTTTTAAATAATAAAAACTGACTGTCAGTTAAATATCAGTCAAATCTAAGAAAAATAAATTTGGTCAGTTAAATGTCAGTCAGTTATTTTATAATAATTTCATTTAAATATATCTAAAATTATCCCTTTTAATATTTATTAATACTGGTTGCTATCTATCATTTCTAGATAAAATAGTTCATTTAAATTAATTTTAATACGCCCTACTAAGTCTATCTTCAAGCTTCGTTTGAACAAATCCTAATATAAGATTTACAATCCAATATACAACTATTACACAAGTAAAAGCTTCTAAATACTTATAACTTGCTGCTGCTTCTGATTGAGCAACTGCCATAATTTCTGTAACTCCAATAGTAAAAGCAAGGGAAGTTCCTTTTATAATATCTGCAAAAGTATTTGTAAAAGGAGGAATTGCAACCCTTATAGCTTGTGGCAAAACAATCCTTTTCATTGTCTGTACATACGTCATTCCAAATGCTAAGCTTGCTTCTATTTGACCCTTATCTACAGATGTTATAGCTCCTCTTAAACTCTCTGCAAAATATGCAGAAGAATTTAATCCAATCACTATTACTGCTGCTGAGAATGACTCCAATGCCTTAAGTTCTGGTACCAATTGTATCAATCCAAAGTATATAAAGAAAAGTTGAGCAGCAAGAGGAGTACCTCTAAAAAAAGATATATATATTCTTGCAATTGTTTTTAAAATAGGAACTTTAGCATCTACAATTAATGCTATAAATAAAGCTACAACAATTCCCAATACCAAAGATAATAAAGACATTTTAAATGTCACTGTCAAATATTTTAATATTAATGGAAATATTCCTGCTGCAAAGCCAAAATCAAATACTTGCATTCTTAACCTCCAATTAATTTTCTTTAGTTGTATCTAATCCAAACCACTTCTCAGATAATTTTGTAAATGTTCCATCTTCATGCATTACTTTTATAGCTTTGTTAACATCTGCTATAATGGCTTTACTTTTTTCTTCTTTTCTAAATGGATATTGATTTACTTCATATACCTCAGTATCTACATCTGCAACTTTTAATTTAAGTTTACCTTGTTCTATAGTTGTTTTAGCTTTAACTTCTGAAAGCCATGCAAGGTCAATCCTTCCATTTTCTACATCTTTTTCCATAGGTACTCCATCATATGTAACTATATCAAGACCTAAATTATGTTTTTCATTTAAATCTCTTATAGTTTTTTCTCCATTACCACCTAAAACACAACCTATTTTTTTCCCTTTTATATCTTCTATTTTACTTATAGTACTATCTTCTGGTACTATAAATTTATATTTACTATAAGCGTAAGTATCTGAAAAATCATATTTTTCTACCCTTTCAGGAGTAGTTGACATTTGGTGTGCTACTGTATCAACTTTGCCAGCATCTAACATACCCATAAGTCCACTAAATTTAGCAGTTTTAAATTCTACCTTATAACCTGTTCTTTTTGATATTTCTTTCCATACATCAATTTCAAAACCTTTATTTTCATCATTTTCTTTATAACACCATGGTGCATATTCTACTGATACACCAACATTTAAAGTTCCCTTATCTTTTGTAGGAGTATCTTCCTTTGGAGCTTCACTTTCTTTACTTGAGCAACCAACTAACATAGTTGTTCCTAAAACTAATGTTAATAATAATGAAAATACCTTTTTACTTTTTAATTTCAAAAATAACACTCCCTCTTTTTTGTATTTTATACTTACTAAAACATAATATCATACATTTGAAAAGGTTTTTCATAGCTTTTTTCTATATCATTCGACATCAATATTCGTTTTTTCTATGTATTTTACAATTTATTTATTCTTGAATTATCCTTCTTTATTAAAGTTTTATTTAAATTTACATTAATAATTGGTAGCTTGATTAAAAGTTTTAATTTTTATAAATGTGTGTATTTATTCATGACTTTTATTTATGACATCAAAAATATAAATGCATCAAATTATTTAAATTTATATATAAATAAAATTAAGTAAATTATGTGATGTGTAAATCCTTGCTATATAGCTTGATATATGATATTCTAACTCAATATATAAATATATTATTTTACCTATTAAAAAGGAGTTGATTGATTTGATACGAAAAATTCATGAAGAATTTATAACTAATTCATTAAAAATCTTTAGGGAAGATTTAAGAATCTTAGGTGTAGCCATAGGAGGTTCATATATTACTAATGATATGGATGAATACTCTGATGTCGACCTTATAATAGCTATAGACAATAAATATTTCAAAGATATAATTGATGATAGATTTAAAATCGCTGCAAAATTAGGTACATTATTATCATCATTTACTGGAGAGCATATTGGAGAACTAGGACTTATTATATGTTTATATGGTCCAGACTTATTACAGGTTGATTTAAAATTTATTACATTAGATGATTTAACATGTAGAGTTGAAAATCCTACTATTTTATGGGAACGAAATAATTGTATATCGAATACTTTTAAATTGTCTGAAGCAAAGTTTCCTCTTCCTGATTTACAATGGATTGAAGATAGGTTTTGGATTTGGATTTATTACATATCAAGAAAAATTGGACGTGGAGAAATTTTTGAAACCATAGAATCTATATCATTTTTAAGGCAGACAGTTATAGGTCCCTTATTGTTAATGAAAAATGGAAAATTACCTCGAGGTGTAAGAAAACTAGAGACTGATGCTGTAGATAATCTACCATTATTGATAGAAACTGTACCAACATACAATAGTGAAAGTTGCATTAAATCACTAAAGATAATAATAAAAATATACTTAGACTTAAGAGAGTACTTTTTAACAGATAAATTCATAAAACGTACTGAAGCAGAAAAGTCTTCTTTAGAATATCTAGATAATTTAATAATAAAACTAAAACTATCAGACAAATTTTAATCTTTATTGATTGTAATATTTTAAGTAATATATTTATAAAAAAAGTGAGTAAACTCTGTATATCAGATCTGACTCACTTTTTTATATAGACACTTCTCTTACGATAATTCAGTAATATATTAAATTTTATAAAAAATCATATTTTTAGTTATTAAACAGCTTTTAATTATTATGCTCTTTGATTCAATGGTTTTTTAAGTAGTGCTAAAAGCATCATTCCAACTATAGCACCTACAATTATAGCCACTATATATCCAAGAGGATGAGTAACTACTGGTATAACAAATACGCCTCCATGAGGTGCACGAAGAGCTGCATTAAATAACATACTAAGCGCTCCTGCTACTGCTGAACCTCCAACACAAGCTGGTATAACATGAAGTGGGTCTCCAGCTGCAAAAGGTATTGCTCCCTCTGTTACAAATGATAACCCCATTACATAGTTAACTTTACCAGACTCTCTTTCTTCTTTTGTAAATCTATTTTTGAAGAATGTAGTTGCAAGAGCTATAGCAAGCGGTGGAACCATACCACCAGCCATTACTGCTGCCATTATTTCAAATTGACCTGATTCAAGTGATGCTACACCAAATACATAAGCTGCTTTATTTACAGGTCCACCCATATCTACAGCCATCATTCCACCTAAAACTAATCCTAAAACTATTTTTGAAGTTCCACCTAAACTATTTAAGAATCCAACCATAGCATCATTAATTGCTGTAACTGGAGGTATTACTAGAAATGTCATTATAACACCCATCAAAAGAGTTCCAAATAAAGGATATAATAATACTGGTTTTATTCCCTCTAATGAACTTGGTAATACATTAAATATTTTCTTAAGTCCTTCTACTAAATATCCTGCTATAAAACCTGCAAGTAGTGCTCCTAGAAAACCTGAACCGCCATCTCCTGCAAGAGCTCCTCCCACAAAACCTACAACAAATGCAGGTCTATCAGATATAGAGTATGCTATATAACCTGCAAGTACAGGTAACATAAATCCAAATGCTTTATCTCCAATTCCCTTAAAAAATGCTGCTATCGGTGTATTTGAACCAAAATGTGAAGGGTCAATGGAGTAATCATCAAGTAAGAATGCTAAAGCTATAAGTATACCTCCACCAATAACAAATGGCAACATATTAGATACACCATTCATTAAATGCTTATATACTTTTCTAAATCCACTTTCGCTTTCTTCACCTGATTCGTTGTGACTTCCTTCTCCTACACCATGATAAATTGGAGCATCTCCATTTACAGCTTTATCTACAAGTTCTTCTGCTTTGTGTATACCATCAGCAACTTTAGTTTTTATAACTTTTTTCCCATCAAATCTAGCCATTTCAACATTTTTATCTGCTGCTACTATTATACATGTAGCATTTTCTATCTCTTCTCTTGTAAGTCTATTCTTCACTCCTGCTGAACCATTAGTTTCTACTTTTATAGAGATACCTTTACTTTCAGCCATTTTATTTAAGCTCTCAGCTGCCATAAATGTATGTGCTATTCCTGTTGGGCACGCTGTTACTGCTAAAACTTGAGGATATTTACTAATATTTTTATCTTTATTATTTACAACATCCTCTTTACTAATTTCTTCATCCTGATATTCATCACTGAATTTTTCTCTTTCTTTTTTATCTATTATTTCTTTGAACTCTCTTGCTGAACTTGAATTTATAAGCTTATTTCTAAAATCTTCATCCATGAGTATTGTAGATAATCTGGATAATACTTCAAGATGTGTATTATTAGCTCCATCTGGTGCTGCTATCATAAAAAATAAATTTGACAAACTTCCATCAAAAGATTCATAATCTATACCTTCTTTTGATACAGCTGCTGCTATACAAGCTTTAGTAACTGCTGTAGTCTTAGCATGAGGAATAGCTACACCTTCTCCAATTCCTGTTGTACTCATCTCTTCACGGGCTAAAATTGCCTTTTTATAATTTTCTTTATCATTTAAATTACCACTATTTGCAACTAAATCAACTAGTTCTTCTATTACTTCTGGTTTATTTTTTGACTTTAAATTTAATTTAATTGATTTTTCATCTAATAAATCTATAATTTTCATAAGTTCTCATTTCCTCTCTATATATTTTTTAGGTTATTTTTAAAATCTTTTAACAGATATTTCGTTTACTAATTTATCAATATATTTTCTTTCAGCTAAATCATATGAAAAAGCAGTTGCACTCCCTGAAGCTGCACCTAATTTAAGAGCATAATCATATTCACCAGTACTTAAATATCCAGATATAAATCCTGCTACCATAGAGTCTCCTGCTCCTGCAGAATTTTTTACAGTTCCTTTCGGTACATCACTTATAAATACCTCATTATCTTCAGTAATTAGTAGTGCTCCATCTTTACCCATTGATACTAAAACGTTTACAGCTCCCATTTCTTTTAACTTTCTAGCATATTTTACTATATCTTCATTTGAATCTAATTTGACATCAAACATTTCTTCTAATTCATCATTATTAGGTTTAATTAGGAAAGGCTTATATTTTAAAACATTAAGAAGAAGATTTTTTGTCGCATCTACAACAATTTTTATATTCTTTTCTTCTAGTCTAGACATTATATTTTCATATAATTTTTCATCTAAAGTAGATGGTATACTACCTGCCAATATTAAAATATCATCTTGATTTAATTTATCAAGTTTTTTATATAATAGGTTGATGTATTCATCACTTATATTGGGTCCTTGTCCATTAATTTCGGTTTCCTCTAACACTTTTATTTTTACATTTATTCTTGAAAAACCGTTTTTCAATTTTATAAAGTCTGTCTTTAATTTTTTTTCCTCCAATGTATTTACTATATATTCGCCAGTAAAACCACTTATAAAACCTAATGATGTATTATCATGTCCAAGTTCTTTAAGTATACAAGACACATTTATACCTTTTCCTCCTGGATAAACGTATTCTTCATTTACACGATTTGTGCTTCCTGTATTTAATTCATCTAATTTAACTATATAATCTATTGATGGATTTAATGTTACTGTATAAATCATTTTGCCACCTCTTTTTATTTATTTATCTTATGTTTATATCTTAACTCCATATTAATATCCCTGAAAGTCAAAAAATTTCTCTTAATTAAAAGAGAAATTTATCGTTTTTATCTTATTTAGTTTTATATTATCCAAATTTGCATATGTATATACAACACCATGTTCTATATATCTCTATTTAAACATGTTTACAAATTTTTCGAAATTGCTATTTTCACATATGCTTATAACTTTTGCTATGGAGTCCACTCTTTTGTATATGTTTGAAAATATAACTTCATAATCTAATATTTTATCTTTATCAAGTGCCAACATTATTATTAAACGCACATCTGATATTTCCCAAGCAATTGGTTTTTTTAGTATTCCAATTGCTATTTTATTATCAAAAACCTTTCCAATAGCTCCATGTGGTATAGATACCATGTTGCCTATTTCTGTTGTTGCTATTTTTTCTCTCTCAAAGTAAGAGTTTTTCATATCATCATCTATATAACCTTTTTGTACAAGTTCACTTGCCATAAAATCTATAACTTCTTCTTTATATTTGAAATCTAAATCAGTAAAAAACAATGCACTATCAAATAAGTTTTTTATATCTAAATCCAAATATATATTTCCTGTTTCTATATATTTTTCAATTAATTTAATTTCCTTTTCACTCAACATTGGAGATATGTTTATTACTGGTATATCACCTATTTCAATAGGTACAGTAGATATTACAAAATCAACATCTATAACTTTTACATATTCAACTAGATATGAAGGAATAACTTTTAATATTTCTAGCTTTTCTCTAAATATATTCTCTAATTTAGCTTTTATTAACATTGATGTACCTATACCTGATGTACAAACTATTATCGCTTTGAAAACCTTATCTTTATTATTATAGGACGCCCTCTCAATAGCACCTCCTATATGTAGAGCTATATTTGCAACTTCATCTTCGTTGATTTCTATTTTTAAATCTTGTTCTATTGTTTTTTTAGCTATATTAGCTAATTCAAAAGCAAATGGATATTTTATTTTAATATCTTGTGCTATTATAGGCGATTGATTCATGCCTAACTTTATTTTCTTACACAAGCTACTGATATGCTTATATAAATATTCTTCAAATATATCATCATGACTTATATCTATTGATGTAGCTAGCTTTAAATTCTTACAAAACGTTCTTATTGAATTTATTATAATCTCTTTGTTCTGTTCACTTTCTAATATTGAACTTCTCTTGTCGCTATAAGTTTCTACATATTCCTTTATAAATTCTTTTTCATCATACTTATGCCTGCTCAAAATAACTAATATATTATTTAATACATTCTTAAATTCTATATCAGTTAGTACTAATCCATTTTCATTTAATACATCTAATAGTATTTTTTTTATTATTAACTTTTTTTCTTTTATATCGTCATTTAAAAAATCATTTAGACTGAGTTGATTGTCTCTCTTATTACTTAAATCAATTATACAATTTAGTATCTTATCTTCATTTTCAGAAATACATATACCTTGTTTGTGCTTAGATTTAACAGAAATTGAATACTTATCCAGTATCCTCTTTACTTCTTTTAAGTCATTTTTTACTGTTGAAACACTTACATACATAGAATCTGCTAAATCTTCAAGCCTTATAGTATTTTTTTCTTCATTGCTTAAAGTTAGTATTTTTCTGATTATATATTCCACCCTATCTACATCATCATAAAGGTTACTATTTAAATTCACTTCCTGAACCTCCCATGACTAAAGTCACAGGGTTCCTGCTTCATAGAATTTCGCATACTAAAATATGTCTTACCAATTCTCCACAGGCTATCCCCGTAGTTCCTACGGTTCTTACATATGTTATCTATTTTAAACTGTTATTAGTCTTAATCCTTCTTTTAGTATATTTATACTTGCATTTATATCTCTATCGTGA
>NZ_JAGWCS010000094.1:0-15598 GCF_020657705.1 Clostridioides sp. ZZV15-6598
CAGATATATTCAATGAATTAATTGTTAATAAGTCTCAATTTCATTGAATAAAAGTATAAATCATAAAAATTTTTATATTAAATTTGTTATATATGTGAAAGATAAAATTGCATATAATATTTTTTTCATTAAATTTTTTTCTTTTTACAACAAATACTCACTACCTTTTGATATAATATTTTTATCAATTATTATTATATTCAAGTTTTGAAAGGAGTTTTAAAATGAGTTTATTAGTTTTCGGACATAAAAATCCAGATACAGATTCAATATGTTCTGCAATTTCATTAGCATATTTAAAAAACAAGCTAGGAATAGAAGCAACAGCTTATGCTTTAGGAGATATCAGAAAGGAAGCTAAGTATGCCCTAGATTACTTTAAGGTAGATGCACCTGAAATCTTAGATAACGTTAGAATACAAGTTAGAGATTTAAATTATGATAAGGTAATACCTTTAACTCCAACTTCTTCTATATTAGAAGCCTATAATCTTATGGATGAAAAAAATGTTAAAACATTACCTGTAACTTATGAGGATGGAACTTTTGCTGGTATTATTACTATGAAGGAAATAGCTAAAAACCTTCTTCATCAACATTTTACAACTATACACACATCACTATCAAATATCTGCAAAAACCTTAATGGTACTATTCTTGTAGATTGTGGTGAAGATGTAAAAGGTAGAGTTGTTACTTTATCATTTGGTATGGAAACTCTAATAGAGACTTTAAAAGAAGGAGATATAGCTATTGTTGGCGATAGATATGATAGTATTGAATACGCCATAGATACAAAAGTTAAACTTTTAATACTTACTAATCACACAGAAATTTCAAAAGATTTACTAGCTCTTGCTAAAATAAATGGAGTGTCTGTTGTTTCTGTTGAAAGTGATAACTACAAAACTTCTAATGTCATAAATCAATGTAGCTTCTTGGATTCTATAGAGGCCACAGACAACTTGATTACTTTTAAAGAAGACGACTATATGGATGAAATAAAAGAAATTATGTTAGAAACAAACTTTAGATCTTATCCTATATTAGATGATGACAATAAGTTTTTAGGATTAATTTCAAAAGGCCATTTATTAAATCCATCTAAAAAGAATGTTGTTTTAGTTGACCACAATGAATATGCTCAAAGTGCTGATGGAATTGAACAAGCAAATATAGTTGAAATAGTTGACCATCATAAACTTGGTGGTATTTCTACTGATGTTCCTATGTCTTTTAGAGTTATGCCTGTTGGATGCAATAGCACTATAATTTATCAAATGTATAAAGAAAATAATGTTGAGATACCTTATGAAATAGCTGGTCTTCTTTTATCTGCTATATTATCTGATACATTATTATTTAAATCTCCAACAACTACTGATATGGATAAGAAAGCTTGTGAAGAATTAAGTAAAATAGCAAAAGTAGATATGGAAAAATATGCTATGGATATGTTTAAATGTGGTACTTCTTTAGATGAGTTCACTATAGAACAAATAGTAAATATGGACTTTAAAGAGTTTAACATGAGTGGACATAGAGTTGGTATTGGACAAGTATTTACTTTAGACACAGACTCTATCTTTGCTAAGAAGGATGAATTTTTATCTTATATAAATTCAACTGCTTATGACAAATTAGTTCTTGCAGTTACAGATATAATAAAAGAAGGTTCTTATTTAATTTACAAAGCAGAAGATAGATTGATTGCTGATGCATTTGGTATTGAAGGAGTTCAAGGAACATTTGCTCCAGGTGTTGTATCTAGAAAGAAACAATTAGTACCTAACTTAACTACTGCAATCAAAAACTTTAAATAGTATAAAATATTTAAACAAAATAAAAACTGTTTCAAACTTAAGTTTGAAACAGTTTTTTATATTTTTATTAAACCTTTCAATATATTTAATATATATTTTTCTCCAACAGTCTTAATATCAAAATCTCCATTTGAAAAGCACCAAGTAGCCATCATTCCTCTAATCGATGTTTCTAAATATAAAAATACTTCTTCTACTGATAAATTATTTTTGATTAAATTTTTTTTATATGCTTCATCCAATAAATTTTTTAACTCTTCTGAGAAGACACGCCTTTGAAAATGTTGGCTTTTTCCTGTAATACATGAAGATAAATTTGTGATATAGGCTAAACAAGTTAGTTCATGTCCAGTCTCACTTGTAAAATCAAATTCTAATGTAAGAAACTTAATAATTTTATCCACTACACTAATATTTGGAGTTTGATTTATATAATTTTTAAATTTATTCTCTATATATGCACCTAGATTAAAATAGTAGCTTTCTCTTATAATATCCTCTTTTGATTCATAATGAACATAAAAAGTTCCTTTTGATACACCAGATTTAAAACAAATCTCGCTAACAGTAGTAGAATTATATCCCTTTTCTTTAAAAAGACAAATTGCATTTTCAAATAACTTTTGTTTTGTTAAAATAGCTTGCTCCTTACGAGTTAATTTTTTTGATTCCATACATAATTCACTCACTTTCGATTGACATATTATTGAAATCACTGTAATATAATGACCATAGTCACTGACTATAGTTATTATATTACACTACAATAAGGAGGTATACAAGATGTTTATTTTTAATCTAACTTATATTAAACCTACTAAAGAAGTTGATAAGGTGTTGAATGAACATGTAAAGTACTTAGACAAATACTATTCTCTTGGTAAATTTATTTGTTCTGGTAGAAAGAATCCAAGGACTGGTGGAGTTATTATTTGTAATGCTACAGATAAATCAGAAGTTAAAAAAATTATACAAGAAGACCCTTTTTATACATTAGAAATTGCTAAATACGATGTTATAGAATTTACCCCAACTAAATATGACTCTAAATTTAAATATTTTATTTAGATGTAATAATCATAAATCTTCCGCTTCAGTAGTAAGGCCCGCTAAATCTCTACTTTCTCCTTAAAAATATAACTATCATTTGAATTTATGTAAACAAATAATTCTGTTTTTAACATACTTTTACAACAATACTAAATTCTACAAAAAAAGAATACACTATTAGAAAATTCTAATAGTGTATTCTCTTCTTATTATATATTACACTTTAAATTATTCCTTGACTGGTTTAGCTGGTGTAAACTAAACCAGTCTCTCTCAAATATTAAGCACTTTTTTCTTATTATGTTTTTTAGGATTTATTGTCTCTATTATTGTAAACCAAAGTTATGAAATTGTAAATAGAATATATTACCATTATAATGTTTTTTCTTAAATAAAAATATACAAATAACTTTCTTTTCTTAAACAAAATCGCTAAAATAGCTTTAAAAAATGTTAAAATAAATGTTTTCTATATATCTTCTATATTTAATTTAATATATTATATATTAAAAATTTAATCATAAATAATTTAATATAATTATTTTTCTATAACACTCTAAAATAATGTTCTAATAAGATTATTAGAGTTATTTAGTATATTAAAAATTTAATAGATAATTAAATCTCAGTAAAATAAATTATAATAAATTAAATTAAAAAGTGAAATGTTATTATATCTTCTAGAAAATATAATAACATCTCACTTTATCTTTAAGTTCTATAGATTTTTTCTTTTATCTATGACCTAGTTTTTTTCTACATCTGAGTAGTCTACTCCAAAAGTTTCTACAGTCACAGCTTTCATAACTTGTGGAGTCTGTGGCTTGTCCGCTGCCCCTGTTCTAACTGAGGCTATTTCATCAACTGTATCCATACCTTCTATAACTCTACCAAAGCCTGCATATTGACCATCTAAATGTGGTGAATTTTTATGCATTATAAAGAATTGAGAACCAGCTGAATTAGGTGCCATAGTTCTAGCCATTGATATAACTCCTCTTTCATGCTTTAGATTATTAGTAAATCCATTTCCACTAAATTCACCTTTTATGGAATGACCTGGTCCACCCATTCCAGTACCATTTGGGCATCCACCTTGTATCATAAATCCTGGTATTACTCTATGAAATGTTACTCCATTATAATATCCATCATCTACTAATGATACAAAATTTTTAACTGTATTTGGTGCTATGTTTGGGTATAACTCAATTTTTATTTCTTTTCCATTTTCCATTACTATAGTTACTATAGGATTTTTATTTTCCATGATTTATTACCTTCCTTTTTATTAATTAAATTACACAATTACATTTATTATATTATACTCTAAATTAAACTCTATCAAGTATATTTTTTCCTATTTCATATCCTTCTTGATATATATTTTTACAAAACTCATCATCAAAGTTAAGAGTATCTGTAGGTGCAAATTGAGTGTTAGGTCTAACTACTATTATTTTATCTTCATTATATATTTTTTTAATGTCATCTGGTAAATCATAATTATACTTTGTGGATATCAAAATAATTTTATCCACATTATCCACAATTAAAGGTTCAATTAATGCACTCCTAATTAGACCTCCATCCAATTTAAAACCATCGTAAATACCATCTTGCACATCCTTCATGAATTGTTCTTTAAATCCAAGAGTAGCATTTGGATTTGATGGTAACAATCCACTATATGAAATGCTTAAGATTGCTTCATCTTTAAGCATTTTTGACACATTTACAACCTTTTCTGATACTACCTTATTATTAACCTCTACATAATTAACATAGAAGTTCATTTTCTCTATTTTGCTATTATCAAGTTCTCTCAGATTGTCTATAGCGGGAGAATTATCCACAGTATTATTTACTATTTTTACATTTCCGTTCTGGATATCTCTTATATTTGTCCACATTTTTTCTAAGTTATCAACATTACCTGTGTATAAATAATATCCATTTATTGCTCCTATTGATGTCCCTGAAATTGAATAAAAATTATTTATCCCATTATCATACAAAGCCTTAACTACCCCTGCTTGGTAAGCTCCTTTTGCTCCTCCACCTTCTAAGCATAGTCCTAATTTCATAGTTTCATCTCCAAATTGTTTATCTTATATTTATATTTCAAAAAATTTACTAAACGTTTTATATATACTATAGTGGTCTTCAACATTACCTAATTCTCTTATAGAATGCATTGCTAAAATTGGACTTCCTACATCCACAGATGGTATATCTACATGAGTAGAAGATATTGGACCTATGGTACTTCCACCTCTCTCATCTGACCTATTTACAAATTCTTGATACTCGACATTAGCTTCTTTACATATATTTTTGTAAACAGCTATAGAATATCCATCACTTGTATATGCTTGACTTGCATTTATCTTTATAACAGGCCCTTTTCCCATAACTGGCTTATTAGTTGGGTCATGTTTTTCTGGAGTATTTGGATGAATAGCATGAGCTAAATCTGATGATATCATGAAAGACGAATAAATAGCCTCAAAAAATCCTTCTCTATCTTTTCCTATTGATAAACATATTCTCTCCAATATATTTAATAGCATATTTGAATCTGCACCTTGTTTAGTGGAACTTCCAACTTCTTCATTATCAAATACAGCCATTACATTTACACCACTTTGTCCTTTAGTATCAACTAAAGCATTTAAACTAGCATGTACCATTGCAAGATTATCTTGTCTTCCAATAGATATAAATTCATCATTAGCCCCTATTAAACTTCCTTTTTCAAATTCATATAAGAATAAATCAAAGTCTATTATATCTTCCAACCTTACATTCAAATTTGATGATATTTGTTTCAAAAGAAAGTTGTCTTTTTCTAATGTATCATTTAATAATCCAACTAGAGGTAACATATCTTTTTGTTTATTATATGAATGACCATCATTTATACTTCTATTCAAATGTATAGCTAGATTTGGTATTATGCAAATTGGCTTTTTAAAGTCGATAAGTTTTTCCTTTGGCTTAAGTGTGCTATCTCCTTTTAAGACTACTCTCCCAGCTATACCAAGTGGTCTATCTAACCATGTACTTAATATTGCTCCTCCATAACATTCTGTATTCAGCTTCAAATAAGCTTTCTCAGCTTCTATTTCTGCGTTTGGCTTAATACTGAATGTAGGAGAATCTGAGTGAGAACCTATTATTCTAAATCCATCTTCTTCTATATTATCTGAGTTAACTACAAAAGCCACTATAGCAGATAAATTTTTAGTTACGTAGTATTTTCCACCTACTTTTAGATTCCATTTCTTATTTAAAACTAACTCTTCAAATCCATTTTTATCTAAGACTTCTTTAGCACTATCAACTGCGTGAAAAGATGATGGGCTATCATATATGAAATCTATTAAATTTTTAGCAAAGCTTATACTATCCATTCCTAATTTTCCTCCATTATAAAATATCTAGTGTTGTATATTCTTTATTTATTTTTTTAATTCCTTGCTTATCAAAAGCTATAGTAACATCTGTTCCAGTTATAGACACTACTGTTCCAACCCCAAATTTAGGATGATGTACTTTAGAACCAAGCTTTATATCCTCTGGATTAGTCTCTTTATTTGAATCTTTTATTGTAGCATTAACGTTATCTGCAACTTTAGATTTACTTATAGTATTCATATACTTTTTAGTATATTTATCTAACATATTATAACTTGCTTTAGAATAACTTAATTCTTTTTTCATTTTGTACAATCTTTCTATACATTCTTCTGGTAACTCTTCCATAAATCTTGAAGCTATTGCAACATTTGTTTTACCATATAGTGTTCTCTTTTCAGTTAGTGACATGTATAACTCTTCTTTAGCTCTAGTTATACCAACATAACAAAGCCTTCTCTCTTCTTCTATTTGAGATTCACTCAAAGACTTTATAGCTCTTGATATAGGAAATAGACCTTCTTCCATACCTGTCAAAAATACAACTGGAAACTCCAACCCTTTAGATGTATGAATTGTCATAAGAGAAACTCTATCATTGTCCTCTTCATCATTAGATTCAGATGTAAGTGCTATACTAGTTAAAAATGTCTCTAAATCTTTATTTTCATAAGTATCATCACTACTACTTTCAAACTCTAGTGCTATAGATATAAATTCTCTTAAATTATCAATTCTATCTTGAGCTTCTTCACCTTTACCAGTTAAATCTTTTTCATTTTTATTTCTTATCTCTACAAGCTCATCCATATATCCTGTAGTATCCAAAACTTTTTCTATTAACTTACTAACAGGATAGACTTCTTTTATAGTTCTAAGTGTACCTATAATGTCAACAAATCCACTTATACTTGCTCTAGCTTTTGTAGATATATCAGAATTTGTTTCTATATCAATTAAAACTGAATATATACTCTCTTGTTTCAGATTGGCTCTATCTTCAATTTTTTCTATAGTTCTAAGCCCTATACCTCTTCTAGGAACGTTTATAATTCTTTTTATAGATATGTCATCCTGTGGATTTTGAATAACTCTTAAATACGCTACTAAGTCCTTTATTTCTTTTCTCTCATAAAACTTTGTACCACCATATATATTATATGGAATTTGACTTCTATTTAAAGCGTCTTCTACTGGTCTTGCCTGTGCATTTGCTCTATAAAGTACTGCAAAATCTTTGTATGGTCGTTTCTCTTTTCTAGCTATTTGTGCAATTGAGTCAGCTATAAAATCAGCCTCTTCTATTTCACTACCAGTTAGCTGTATCTTTATAAGTTCTCCTTCTTTCTTTTCACTCCAAAGTTTCTTTCTTTTTCTTTCTATGTTATTGGATATAACTTTGTTAGCTGCATCTAATATTACTTGTGTTGACCTATAATTTTGTTCTAGTTTCACAACATGTACATTATCATAATCTTTCTCAAATTCAAGTATGTTTCTTATATCTGCGCCTCTCCATCCATAAATACTTTGGTCATCATCTCCAACAACACAGATATTTTGATGTTCTCTAGCTAATAATTTTATTAGTTCATATTGAGCTTTACTCGTATCCTGATACTCATCTACCATTATGTATCTAAATCTACTTCTGTAATAAGCTAACACTTCATCATTAGTCTTAAAAAGTTCTACAGTTTTAAGTATTAAATCGTCAAAATCAAGTGCACTATTTCTCTTTAAACGGTCTTGATATAATGCATAAATATCTGCAATTTTAACCATTCTATTATCCGACATATTCATATCTTTAAACTGCTTTGGCGTATAAAGCTTATCTTTTGCACCTGAAATAGCACTTATAACGGCCTTTGGTTCAAATACTTTATCGCTTAAATTTAATTCTTTAAGGCAATCTTTGACTAAAGTTACTTGGTCTGCAGCATCATAAATTACAAAACTTCTATTGTAACCAATTTTGTTTATATCTTTTCTAAGTATACGAACGCAACAAGAATGGAATGTACTTATCCACATTTCCTTAGTTTCCGAACCTATATTTTGTTCGACTCTTTCTCTCATTTCATTTGCAGCTTTGTTTGTAAATGTTATAGCTAATATACTAGGTGCTTGTACACCTTTATCTTCCATAAGGTATGCTATTCTTGTTGTTAGTACCTTAGTTTTACCTGAGCCAGCACCAGCTAGTATAAGTACTGGTCCTTCAGTTTTTTCTACTGCTTCTCTTTGAGCAGGATTTAATGTATCTAAATTCATATTTCTCCTCCTGTTAACAGCCATAAATATATTTTAATCTAAAATATGAATTACTTCAAATTATAATTATGTATTATATCAATAGATTATTGTCAAATTTTAACAATTAAATAACACTTACTTATAAAATTTATTTTTATTATCTATAAAAAAAATAACCTTATGATTTGGGGAATCATAAGGCACCTTTAAGGGGTCTAGGTTAAGGGTTATTATATATAAATCTATTTTTTTAAAATAGGTTTAGGGCTTAATTATTTATTTGTATTAAGTCTCTTTCTTTCCAGTACTTATACAAATCTTCTTCTTTCTTAAATAAAGGTAAGTTCATATTTTTATGTACCTTTACTAACCATGGAGATTCTAATCCAGCTTGTATAATATTGTTCTCATTTACAAATACACTTTCTGCGTTTCCTTCATCAATTAAAATCCCCTTATCCAGTACATATATATAATCACATATTTCATACATTAAATTCATATCATGACTGGATATTACTATTTTTATATTATTTTTATCTAATCTCTTTATTATATCTACAATAGACCTAGTGCTTACTGGGTCTAATCCAGCTGTAGGCTCATCAAGCAATACAATTTCATTTTCCATTGCTATAACTGATGCAATTGCTACTCTTTTTTTCTGACCATAACTTAAAAAGTGTACTGGTCTATCTATAAAATCTATTCCATTAACAGCTATCAAAGCTTTGTTTATTCTCTCTTTAATAATTTTTTCATCCATCCCAATGTTTCTCATCGCAAATGCTATGTCATCATATACTTTTGAGTAAAATATTTGCTTTTCTGGGTCCTGAAAAACAATTCCTACATTTTTTCTAAGATTATACAAACTCTTCTTATCATACTTTAACTTTTCTTCTTTGAAAAGTATTTCTCCAGATGTAGGCTTTAATATCCCCATTAAGTTCATAAATAAAGTTGATTTTCCTGAACCATTTGAGCCTATTATACCTATAACATTTCCCTTTGAGAAATCCATATTAATGTTCAATAATGCATTAGCATTTTTTTCATATTGATATGTTAAATTATTTATTCTAAACATCATTATCCCCTACTATGTGAAATTTACCATCATACAATTTTATGTCTAATGATATACACATATCATCATACCTTGTCATAAGTCTTTTGTACAGCATACTTCCAAGAATCCCTAAAGATTTATATGAAGTTTTTAAATTTATGTACCCAAATCTTAGTTCTTGTGACTTATATATCTCTGAAAATTCTTCTAAAAATATAAATATAAATCTATATATTAACATTGATAATTCAACAAATGTGTCTGGCAAATGTAATTTTTTGAAGAAAAATATTAACTGATTAAAAGGTGTTGTAAGTATACAAAAATACACACAAGTTAAACAAGACATAGCTCTAAATAATACATGAATAGACATGTCAATAGATGCCTTTGATATTCCTACATAAAAACTAAAAAACTGAAAACTATATAGTAAGTCTGTTTTATTAAAAGATATATTCACAAGAGTTATACCTATACTAAGAAATAAAAAATACATTGGTATTTGAAGTAATTTCAAATAATTTTTTAAATCTATCCCTGCTACGCAAACAACTAAAATACTCATTAAAATCATAATTCCACTTAAGATAAATACATTTTTTATTACCATAGAAGCAATTAGAAAAATTGCTCCTATGGCTACTTTTTTATTTGGATTTACTTTACTTAATCTATTTGTATATGCATATTTATCAATTATAAGCATAATTAACTTCTCTTTCCTTTTTGAAGACCTAATATGTATCCTATTACACCTGCACCTAGAGCTGCTTGTGCAGAGAATAATAAACTCTCTATTTCTCCACTTGGTGGCTCATATGGGCTACTAAACCAAGGCTCATAATTTGGATTTATCTTAGTAATTTCACTTTCAGCTTGACCATCTGCTCCTCCATATTCAGCACCTGAATTTACAAGTAATGGGAATATAATCAGAGCTACTACTAATAAAAGTAATAATATGTTAGTTTTTGTTTTTGTTTTAGCACTCATTAGCTTTAACTCCTTTATCATTATTTTCTAGTATGCTTTTTTCTCCATTTTCTGTAATTAAATTATATACAATTACAGTAAGGATACCTTCTGCTATTGCTATTGGTATTTGAGTCATAAAGAAAATTCCTAAGAATTTAATTGCTGAAGCCATCACTCCACCAGATGGGTCTGGGAAAGCCAGTGCTAGTTGTATTGAAGTTATTGTATATGTGGCTAAATCTCCTATTGCTGCTGCAAGAAATACTGGTATAGCATTGTTTCCATCTTTTTTCTTTAATACTTTAAATATTAAAAATGATATAATTGGCCCTATTATAGCCATTGAAAAAGCATTAGCTCCTAAAGTAGTTATTCCCCCATGTGCTAGTAATAATGCTTGGAATATTAAAACTATAGTTCCAAGAACAAACATTACACTTGGTCCAAACATTATTGCTCCAAGACCTACTCCAGTAGGATGTGAACAACTTCCTGTTACAGAAGGTATTTTTAATGCTGATAATACAAATACAAATGCTCCACATAGAGCTAATAAAACTTTCTTCTTAGGGTCTTGCTTTACTATTTTACCTATTGATTTTAATCCCACTAAGAAAAATGGTATAAATATAACTCCCCATGCTATAGACCATTTTACTGGTAAGTAACCTTCCATTATATGCATTGCATTTGATGTAACTGGAGTTAAAATGATTAACATAAGTGCAGCTATAACCCCTAATTTGATATTTTGTTTCATTTGAGTATCCCCTCTCTCCCTTTCTAATAATTAAAATATGAATAATACATGTATCCTTAATTCTAACAAAATAAAAAAGCCTAACTCGATGGCTAGGCTTCTAATTTTCGACAATCTAAATACAAACACATAAAATAAACATATCTGTATAATTATTATAAGAAACTTTCTCCATCCCCGAAGAAATCACTTTAATATTTTAGGCAGGTCTCCTGACTTAGCTTCATCCTACTCCTCTTCCTTCCCATGAAATATAAAAACATATTATCATAGTGGCTAACAAAAGTTTCGTCTGCATCACAGTAGCGGGGGCTGTAAAGGAATTTAACCTTCTTCCCTATTAATCTTGCTTAAAGAACCTACAATATTATATATTTAATTTTTAATATTACTTTATTTTTAATTCATTTTCTATATAAATCATTGTATACCTTTTCTGTGAAAATTTCTACATTTTTTACAAATTTTATTCATTTTTATATTTTTATGTATATAAATTCTTTTTTATAAATCGTTTAACTCCTAATTATTTTCTTTAAATACATTGAAACTACATCAGAAAATCTAGTTATGTCTCTTGAATATATAAAATCATTTCCATATATTAATCTTTCAGCTTCAAGTTCTGATTCTTTACCTGTAAATACTCCTAATACTAATACATTTTGTTTCCTAGCTTTTCTTACTTCATTAGCTGTGTCTCTTAAACCAACAATACCTCTGTAAGCTTTTTCACCTCTTAAAGTTCTCTCACTGTTTTTTCCTATCTTTACATCATTTGGTCTTCCATCACTAAGAATTATTAAAATTTTATTTTCTTCGTCTCTATTTATCAAACCACTACATATAGATTTTATAGCTAAACCGTCTCTATTGTTACCAGCACAGAAGTATTCAAAGATATTTTCACTATTTTTAATACTGTCATCATAATCCTTAAATCTTTTTAGTATCGTATAATCTAAGAAACTAGAAAAACCCATAACTCTATTTGGTATTCCAACTTCTGTCAAAGCATTTGCAATTATGTAAGCTTGAATTGCTACATTTCCTTGGTTTCTACTTTGAGAACCACTTGCATCCAACAATATATCAATAACATATTTGCCTTTTTCATTTTCTATATCTTTATAAAATATCTTATTATTGTTACTTCTTCCAACTCTCCAAGCTCTATTTGCTAATATAGTGCCACAATCAGAATATACTCTGGTTTTAGCATTTTCTTCTACTAAAATTCTAGAAAGGCTTTCTTTTAATCTCTTTATTTGTTGTCTATACATCCTAGCATGTTCTCTAAATTTACCTAAATTATTTTCTTTTTGTCTTGTTACATATTTTAGCTGAAAAACGTTATTACATTCACTTCTAAGAACACCATCTGTGAAGTGAATTCTACATCCCTCATGTACGTTTCTGCAATTTTGTGTTTCAAGTTTTTTAATTTCACCCTTACTTAAATAAGTTTTCCCATAATAATGTTCTATTTTAGTGTATATTTTATTTACAGTCTCCTCATCAACATATATAATTCTATCTGCTGAATTGCTAGCTTGAGAATTGTCAAAGTCTCCTACTCCCTCTATAAGCATTGATGAAGAGATTGAATCTATGTCACTTTCAACAATATTTTCATCTTCATCACTATATAGTTCTTCATACATAAAATCAGCAAACGTATCAAAGTTTACTTCAACATTTTTTACATTGTTTTCATCATATGTAGAATTACTTTCTTCACTATTCAATATATATTCAAAATAAGTTAAATATATAACATCTAATGCCTTTAAAATCTCCATAATATCCTGATTTGTATCTATAAGCCTTATGTCATTTACTATTCTTCTAGTTATACTGTCTAATGCTGGATGTTTATCCATGCTATAAAGTACAAATGCATATTTAATCTTGTCCATCATATCGTTATTGTGTATCTTGGTAAAACGTGAAACAATATCTTTATACGCTCTTTTTCTGATATCTTCTATTCCAGGTCTATCTTTAATAGCTTTTTCTTCAACAATTGTATTTAATATAACTTGAATTAGACCTAATATAACATCCTTATCATATCCTTTTCGTATTCTATTTGTGAGGTATTTTTTAACTATATCCCAGTCTATATATTTTCTTCTAGCTCCTGCAATTATTGCAAAGTATAGACCTATTTCCTTTGAAGAATAGTCTTTTTCTGATATATCTATACTTTCGTTATAATCACCAGCGATTGTCCAAGATAAGTTATTTGCTCTATTTTCAAATTCATAATCATCATATATCCATTTCATAATCTCACCTATATTAAATATGACTTATTGGAAATATATCTGCACTCTCCCATTTATTAGGTATTCTCGTTTTAATTACATCTCCAACCATTTCTTTTTCATATATATCAAAAGTCTTTCCTGTAAGCCCCATATTAATTGCAAGAGTTGGCTTTAATCCTCTTCTTATAGTTTTAAGAGATGCCATAAGACCTCTCAAATCAATAGCTTTACTAGATATTTCACCATTTTGAGATTTCAATTGTAAATCTAAAAATATTCCTGCAAATTGTGCTAATTTTTCTTCATCAGCATCTGAAAATTCATTTTTCAAAATCATCATTAACTTGTCCTCTTCTACAGGAGGAATATCTATTACCATAAACCTAGAGACTAGAGCTTCATTAAGTTCCTTTGTTCCTGCATACTCGTAATTCATAGTTCCAATAAATCTTGTTGCTGGGTGCAAATTAACTCTCTCATATCCTGGTACATCAATCACTCGACGATAATCTAGGGCTGAATGAACTACAACTATAGCATCATTTTTTGCCATATTAATTTCATCAAATATGCCAAATCCTCCATTAACAGCACACTCATAAACTGAACCTCTTCTAAGTTTAACTTCATTGTCTATAAATGTATCTGTACCTATAAGTGTTGAACTATCTGTATTTATATGAAATGATGTATTCCACTGAGGTCTATTAAATATCTCACCTAAATTATCAGCAAGTAAATTTTTCCCTGTTGCCTTTGGCCCTGACAATAAAATATTTTCTTCTTCTAAAATAGCTGTTATACACATAGATAATATGTCTTTACCATAAAAATAAGTTTTAGATTTTGTTACTCTATATTCCAAATCTTGTTCTAAGCCATAATAATTTCTGAAATACAATACATCTTCAATAAGTTTCTCATCTACCCCTTGTGCCCTTAAGTTATCTATTATATCCATATCCTTACCCCTTTTTATATAAAATAGTATTTGTTTTATTTCTTAACACCATTTTAGCACAAAAGGATATAGCCTAAAATTAATTTTATAAATTAATAACAGCTCTTTCTGTATTCTACAGAAAGAGCTGTCCATATATAGTTTTATAATCTTATTCTATTGTGTTTTTTATGTATATGTGACTTAATAGCAAAACCAGCAATAATTATAGATATTGGTATAATTAGAACCATAAATTTATAATCATTATAATGTGACATTATTTTTACCCAACTCTCTGAAAAAATATATCCAATACTAATTAACGAAGTATTCCATATGGTAATACCCACAAGGGAGGATATAATAAAAGTTATAATATTCTGACCTGCAATACCTGCTATAAAAGATATGTATGTTCTACATAGAGGAATTAACCTACATACACAAACAGAAATAGAAGAGTATTTATTAAAATAATCTTGTGATGTAAAAATTCCTTTTTTTGCCTTAGGACATATCTCTACTATCTTATTTATGATAGATTTTCCTCCCCAATTGCCTATCGTATAACAAAATATCGAACCAAGTATACCTGCAATTATACTTAAAATTAAAATAGTTAAAAAACCAAAATGATTTCTTGCTGCAATAGCTCCACAAAGTGGCAAAACTACTTCACTAGGTAATGGAAAACAAGCATACTCAATCATAATTAATACAAATACAGATATTAATCCATATTGTAAAATAAAACTATTGATTACAGACACCCACTTATCTATCTCCTTTCTTATTTAAAAGTACATACCTATAAAACCTCACATCCTACATTAGAAGAATTAATTTATAAAAAACTCTTTAAAATATTATATGTGTTTATATAAAGCATTTATAACAGACTTGTGTTTTTTAAATGAGAAATTTGAAAATAAGAAACTTGACAACAAAAAATAAAAAAAATTACGTGGCTACGTCCTACTCTCCCAGGCAGTTTCCCACCAAGTACCATCAGCGCTAGAG
>NZ_JAGWCS010000095.1:0-15541 GCF_020657705.1 Clostridioides sp. ZZV15-6598
ATTTTATATTTATAACTCTTCATGTAAAACTAATTTAGTATAATTTAAACAACTTGCAATATTATGCAATTTAAGCATGGCATTTTATAACTAACATAGTACAATTTAAACAAAATATTATGCAATTTAAGCATAAAATTTTATAACTAACATAGTACAATTTAAACCTGTATATTGCAAGTATAAACATTAAATGTTTATGTTTTAATTATATAAAAAATAATCTGATGTGTCAAAGCAAATTTGAATTAAAAATATATAAAATTTTGACTTGTGACAAGTATAGTTCTTAGAATGTTATATAATTAATATATAAATTAAATGGAGGAAAAACAATATGATAAGAAATGTAAAAGAATCTACATTAAGAAGAAAAGAAAAAATGTTTACTTTTGAATTAGAGGATTCTAAAATTAAATTGCTTTTGTCTATACTAGAGTCTATTAAAAAAGAAGGCAATAAAGAACTAAAAGAACTAGAACTAATTTTTAAAGAACCAAATGTAAATGAAGAAATTGTTGAGAAGTTTATATTAAAATATAAATATGATAAATATACATCTGATTCACCAAAGATAATGTTAAATAATAAAATATACTCAGTTAAGTATGAAAAAGAAAATATGGCTGAATTTGCATCTATCGAGTATTTTATGCCATGTTATCAAAATTTTATAAAAAATATGGACAAATATAATGATGCAAGTATATTTAAAGAAAAA
This sequence comes from Clostridioides sp. ZZV15-6598, assembly GCF_020657705.1. Classification (NCBI taxonomy): domain Bacteria; kingdom Bacillati; phylum Bacillota; class Clostridia; order Peptostreptococcales; family Peptostreptococcaceae; genus Clostridioides; species Clostridioides sp. ZZV15-6598. Next base: position 722 of record NZ_JAGWCS010000095.1, read on the forward strand.
GAATTTTATATTAATAAACTTAATGATTTTAAAGAGTCTATTAAAAATTTAGACATATTAATAAAAGAGGATAATCCAGACGAATATAGAGTATTTACAACTTTTTATTTACCTATAGGAAAATTATTAGATGATAATTTTATTAATTCACTTATTGATACATTAGATGATTACCATAAAAGTATAAATGATGAACTAGTTTATATCTATAGACACTAAAAAATGGTTGTTATATAAATTAAAATGAATTATTCAAAAGAGAAGAGGAGTAACATATTATGAATGAAAATATAAAAGATAAAATAACAACTTTTGAGTTAGAAGAATCTAAGCTTAAATTATTATTAAATTTACTAGAAAATGAATTAAAAAAAGAAAATAATAACGATTTAGATGAACTAAAAGAATTAAATCTTATTTTTAAAGAACCATATTTAAACGAAGAAATTGTTAATAAATTTATATTAAAATATAAATATAAGGATAAAAAACCTTCACACTTAGGTTCACCTCAAAGTGTGAAATTAGGTGATAAAATATATGCAGTCGAATATATAAATGATGATATAATTAAATCTTTAGCTATAGTTGATTATATACCTTTTTATGAGAGTCTTATAGAAGATATTGAAAAATACAGTGATAGTGGAGTATTCAAAGAAAAAGAATTTTACTTGAATAAGTTAAATGATTTTAAAAAAGATATAAATAATCTAGGAATAGAGATTGAAACAGACGATGAGTGTGAATATAAAATATTAACTATATTCCATTTACCAATTGAGAAAGTTTTAGATGATAATTTTATTTCATCATTTATTAGAATTATAGATAAATATGAAAAAGATGTTGAGGAAGAATTAATTTACATATATAAGAATTAAGTTAAAAGAGGTGATTTTGATGGAAGAATATTTTATCGAAGAATGGGAATATGTAAATATCACGCATGAAATAATACATATAGAAGAAACTTCAATGAATATAAATAATTTAAAAGTTATTTTTAAAACAAGAGATGATTCAAAAGAAAAAAATATTATAAATTATATGGTATATATACCATATAGCAATGACATATTTACACAAAAATATGAAGAGCGTTTTGACTATAAAAATCCAACTGAAAATGATGAATTTAATGATGAATTAGCGAAGCTTAGAGACAAAGTGGAAGAAGGAATTGAAAGATATTTAGAAAAAAATAAAAAACTAATTGAGATAGACTATAAATAATTAGCTAGATATATACCAAAAATAAAACTTCAAAAGACTATATAACTATTATAGTCTTTTGAAGAACATGATATTTTTATAATTTATATTACTTTATAGAGTTATAAATTGTCGTACTAAATTACCCTAACCACATGGAATGGAGCATCCTGTGAGTGGTCTTAGAGATGTAATGCATGGAAAAGGACTTGCAGCTTTAACTCCAACTATTGTAGAAAGTTCATGGGATAGTGATATTGAAAGGTTTGGAAATATATCAAAAATATTAGGTGGAACTTGTGCAGAAGACTGTTCAGATGCAATTAAAAATTTCCTTAAAAAGATAGATTTAGATATAAAATTAAGTGACTTAGGTATTGTAAAATCAGATATTGATTGGTTAACTGATAACTGTATGAAAATATCTGCTGCAAATATTAAGAGACATCCAAAGACTTTTAATAAGGAACAAATAAGAGAAATATACTATAAATCTTTGTAAATTAGACTTATAGATTAAATTTTAGATAAAAATTGGCTGTATTGGTTGTTATAAGCAAACAAACTTGTAATTAGTTAATGCAAAAAAAGAAATTTCTCTTAAATGTTTATTTCACTTTCTAATAAATAAAGAAACTTAAAAAAGGGAAGATTAACTAAGTAATATTTTATAAAAATCTTCATTTTAAAAACTTTAAGTAGAGGTGAAATAAATGTTTAATCCTAAAAGAATAATATTTGAAAAAGGCACCCTAGATACAGATATTGGGAGAAACATATACGATAAATTTAAGAATAAAGAAGATGTAGAAATAATTAATATATCATCAAATAGAATTAAGGAACATATCCCAGGAGAAAATCTATATGAACAGTATAGAAGTGGAAAACAAACCATGGTAGTTGGGATTAGAAAAAGCTTAAAATTCCAAACATGTAAACCTTCTGCTAACTATCAATTACCACTTGTCAGTGGATGTATGGGAAGATGTGAATATTGTTATCTAAATACACAATTAGGTGATAAACCATTTATAAGAGTATTTGTAAATTTAGATGAGATACTTGAACAAACAAAGAAATATATTGAAGATAGAAAGCCACAGGTAACTATATTTGAAGGAGCAGCTACATCAGACCCTGTTCCAGTAGAGCCATATACCGATTCATTGAAAAAGACAATAGAGTTTTTTGGAAAAGAAGAAAAGGGAAGATTTAGATTTGTTACTAAATACAGTGATATAGATAGCTTGTTGGATGCTAAGCATAATAACCATACAGAGATAAGATTTAGTATAAATACACCTAGAATTATAGATGAGCATGAACATTATACAGCTTCTGCAAATCAAAGAATAGAATCAGCCGTAAAACTTGCAAAAGCTGGCTATCAGATTGGATTTATAATAGCTCCTGTGTTTTTATATGAAGGTTGGAAAGAGGAATATAAAAGTCTGATTAGAAGCATAAAAGAAACTCTTCCAAAAAATTTTGATAGAAAAATTATATTTGAAGTTATATCTCATAGATATACAACTAAAGCTAAAAATAGAATATTAGAAATTTATCCAGACACATTATTGCCAATGGAAAATGATGATAGAAAGTTTAAATATGGTCAATTTGGATATGGAAAATATGTATATACTAAAGAGCAATTGGATGATATGAAGGAATTTTTTAGTAAAGAAATAAATTCAGTGTTTAAAAACAATTTAATAAAATATATAATATAGCAAATCCTTAAATAAGATTTGCTATATTTTATTTTTACTGCAATATTTTATGTTTACAATAAAATATTGTAATTGTCATATAGGCTATTATTAATATTACAATATTTAACATAGAGTCCGACAGTGAACTAATAACCACTTCTGATATCTCTTAGAAGTGGGAGAATTCTTGTCCAAAGACAAGTTAAATAAGTCTAAATAATCTTGTTGGTAATTATTGAAAAAGTAAAAAAGGCACTGTCTATCAAGAAGACTTTTTATTACTTTGATAATATAAAGGTATAAGATTAATATAACTACAAGGAGGAATTATAATATGCATGCATGGGAATCTATTCAAACTACATTGGATTTGATAGAAGAAAGGTTGTCAGAAGAAATATCTATTGATGATTTAGCAAATACAGCTAATTTATCACCATTTTATTATCAAAGACTATTTAAAAGGTTAGTTAATAAGACTGTAATGGAGTATATAAAGCTTCGTCGTCTTGCAAAAGCCTCGGAATATTTAGCAGAAAATAAAAGTCGTATACTTGATGTAGCTTTAAGTTTTGGATTTGATAGCCATGAAACATTTACACGCTCTTTTAAAAAAGCATATGGGCTGACGCCTGAGGAATATAGAGCAAATTCAGTAAAATTAAATCAATTTGTTAAGCCAGAATTAATTCTAAATTATGTCATGGTGGATGAAGGTGTACCACTGATTACAGATGGTATGGTAATTGAAGTAAATCGTAAAAAATTAAGTAAACCAAGAACTTTTGTTGGTCTTGAAGGAGAAATACCTATTTGCCAACTAATGGGTGGCGAAACAACAGGTATTGCAATAGCAAAGGAATTATGGATGAAATTTGGTAGACAAAAACATAATATACCAAATCAAATCCCAGATGGAAATGATTTTGGTGCTCTTTATATGGGTAATGCAAAAGAAGGAAATTGTATTTATATGGCAGGGGTAGAAGTAGAGCCAGGTACATCAGTAGAAGGATATAGTTCTTTTGAATTGCCTGCTAGAGAGTATTTAGTATGTGGATTTGAAGCAGAAAATTTTGATGAGTTAGTTGACTCAGCTGTTTTTAAAGCTGACAAGTTTATGGAAAGATGGATGAAGAAACATAACTTAACAACAACTGATTTTGCAATTGAAATGTATTATCCATCTACATCTGAGGTAGCATATTTGGAACATTGGATTGTTCCAGTTCCTATTAAATAGCAGAAAGGGTGGTAAATATGGATTGGCAAGATACATTTTTCCAAGATAATAAACCGACATTTGAACAAGTTAAAGAATTTATTAATAGTCCATTGTGGGACAAGCTAAATAGTGTATTAAGCTCAACATATAATGTAGAACCAAAACTTGAGTATAGCAAATGTTCAATGAAAAGAGGTTGGAATGTAAAATACAAAAAAAGAGGAAAGTCATTATGTACTTTATATCCTCAAGAAAGTTCTTTCAAAGCTTTAGTCATTGTAAATGAAAGTAATAGAGTAGAAGTTGACTTATTTATTAATACTTGTTGTGATTATATAAAACAATTGTATAGTGAGATAAAATTCTTTAATGGAAGTAAGTGGTTGATGATTCAAATAGATAGTATGTCAGCATTAAATGACACACTTGAGCTTATTAAATTTAGAGTTTAATATATAAAACAGGGTGATTTATATACTCATCCTGTTTTTATATATTAACTTTTAAAAAATACTTAAAACATAATATGATAGATACACCATTTCAAATTCTTAACTATTTTTCTAAGCAGTATAATTTTCCTTTTACCATCTATTAATTGTATAGTGGGCTTGTTTAGTTATTTATAAAATTATAATTTAAACTAAAAAGATTTCATAAATTTTTAATACCTTGTGTGAATTTATGAAGCTTTTATATTTCAATTTTTCATAATATTATATAACTTATGCTTATCAATTATTATTGAAATTGATTTGAGATAGAGTTTAAATATATACTTTTTCCTTTATCAGTAAGAAACATAAAAATAATGCTCCATAAACAGTTTAGAGTGTTTTTTATACTATCATGTTCATTAAGTTCTTTAGTGCCAACTGGTTTGTATATGAGTATTGTTAAAATACATTCAATAATATTTTCTATTTGATTAGGAATTGTACATTCTTGAACTAAATTAGAATTTTGTAAATTAAGAAAACTTTCTTTCAAGAATTCTTTAAGCTCTTTTATAAAATCAAGTTGAAATTTATATATTTTAGGGCTTATTTGAGATAGTTGGTCATAGTGCTTAAAATAGTATGCATTTTCATTTTGAATGCTCAATGAATTTAAAAATAACTCATTTAAATCCTGTAATGACTTGGGCATATCTATTTTCTTATAATTTTTATGTTTATATTCAACTACTTCCTCAATTAAATCTTCCTTTTTTTTAAAGTAATATGTTAAGTTCCCCACACTCATTCCTAAAGCATCAGCAACATTTCTCATAGACACATTATTATAGCCATATTCATTAAATAAATCACGAGCTTTAATTAAAATATCCACTTTTGTTTGTTTTGCCATACTGAATCCTCCAATAAAAATTTATAATAACTTTTATTTGACATTTTAGTATATTAGTACTACAATGTCAAATATAGTACAAATGTACTAAAATAATATTTAAGTCATTTTGGGATAGACAAACTAAAGATTTTGGTTTTATATTATAAATTTAAAATCTATAAAGACTAAGATATTATTTACATAAAAGTTGATAAAGAGGAAAGAGTATTTTATATTATCCTATACTTTTATTAATCTTTTATTACTTTAAAAGGACATTAAATTTAATATTGGGAGGTTATAAAATGAAATATAAAAATAATAATTTGGAACTTTATAAACTTGGACTAGGTTGTGGAGGTATGATAAAGCTTGATAATAAATCTGAAAATATAGCTACAATTCATGAAGCTTTAGATAGTGGTATAAATATGTTAAATACAGCTGACTTTTATGGTGCAGGTCAAAGTGAAATGATAATAGGTGAAGCTCTTAAAGGCAGAAAAAGAGATGATGCTTTTGTATCTGTAAAAACTGGAGCTCTTGTTGCACCTAGTGGTCAAATGTATGGTCTTGATGTTAATCCTTTTAACATAAAAAGCCATGTAGCTCAAACTCTTAAGAGATTAAATTTAGATTACATAGACCTTTATCAACCAGCTAGAATAGATTTAGCTATACCTGTAGAGGAAACTATTGGAGCTATTTCTGAACTAGTGAAAGAAGGGTATATAAAGTATATAGGTATGACTCAAGTTGATACTGAAACTTTAAGAAGAGCTAATAAAGTTCATCCAATAAGTCTTATAGAAGCTGAATATTCTCTTTTCAATAGAGAAATAGAAAAAAATATATTACCAACTGCTAGAGAATTAGGGATAGGGGTTGTTGCTTTTGGTGCTCTTGCTCATGGACTTTTAAGTGGAGTTTGGTCAAAAGCTAATGGTCAAAGATATAACTCTATGATACCTTTGTTTTTTGATGAAAATATAGACAAAAACCTTGGACTAGTAGAAAATCTAAGAGAAATAGCAAATGAAAAAGAAGCTACTATTCCGCAAATAGCTCTTGCATGGGTATTATCAAAAGGAGATGATATTATAACTTTAGTTGGAGCATCAAGAAGAGTGACACTAATGGATTCTTTAAAAGCCAAAGATATTAAACTAAGTGATGAAGACATTAGAAGAATAGAAAATGCTATAAATGAGAATGAAATTTTAGGTGCAAGTTTTCCTAACATGAAATTTAAGAATGGTAAAGTAGTTAAATAAGTTCTCATAAGCCACCCTTTAAAAGAGTGGCTTTTTTGCATTACATTAAATAATTTAATACACAAACTATAGTATAAGTTATTCAGCAAATATCAATTTAAGTTATTTTTCTGCATTCCCTACAATTAAGCCCACAGGTGTTTTTTTCCTGCATATTAATAGCACCCCAATTAGCAAATTGTTGCAAAATAGGTACAATACTTTTACCTTTATCCGTCAATGTATATTCAACTTTTGGAGGAATTTCATTGTATTGTTTACGATGAACAATACCATCAGACTCTAAATCTTTTAATGATTGAGCTAGCATAGTATTTGTAATTCCATCTAATTTTCTTTTTATACTACTATACCTAATTGGATTATCAACTGCTAACATACATATAATAGGTAATTTCCACTTTCCACCAACAATATCTAATGCATAACGTATTGGACAAGTTAATTCTTCATCATCTTCAGTTATATTATTTTTATTATCTAAACTCATTTTAATTCACTCCTTAATTCTAATAGTATCTTTTTTATACTTTATCAGAAAAAACTGCATACTTGTTTTTTTCTTATTTTATATTAAAATTATATCAAAGGATAATCCTTAATACAAGTATTTAAAAGGGGTGTAATAATTATGAAAGCATTAGATTTTTTAAACAAAGCAGGAGTTTATTATTTAGCAACAACTGATGAAAGTAATCAGGCACATGTACGTCCTCTTGGATTCGTTATGGAATACGATGGAAAGCTAACATTTTGTACATCTAACCAAAAGAATATGTTTAAGCAACTTATTTTTAATCCAAAGGTTGAAATTTGCTGTATCGACCAAAAGTTTAATACCTTACGTATTTTAGGTGAAGCAGTATTTGTTACATCAAAAGAAACACAAGCTAAGGCACTTGAAATAATGCCAAGTTTAAGTAAAATGTACTCTGTAGGAGATGGCAAATTTGAAATATTCTCTATTGATAAAGCAAAAGTTAGTTGTTGTTCAATGAGTGGTAAAAAAGTTGATGTAGAGCTTTAGTATTTTATGAATTTTGATAAAAGGTAAGCAATAAATATTACAAAATAAATATACAATATCTTAATGAAATAAGAGATATGGCAGGAATAGAGATAGACCATTCATTTTTGAAATATAAAAAAGAATTGAATGAATATAGATATCAAGTTGGAAAATCTCTATAAAAGAGCAGACTGTTATTTTTAATAAAATAATTTCTGCTGAATTTGCTGATAAGTAAAAATAAAGTAAATCTTATATAAGACTTACTTTATTTTTACTTAGTGATTTTTTTAGTTTTATGCCATAAGGTATATATAAAACTGCACCTATTAAAAAGGTTATAATTTCTGTTACTGTCATAGACCATATTAATCCGTCAAGTCCATAAAAATAATTAAGTAATATTACTATAGGTATATACAATCCACCTTGACTTATAGACATTATGCCTGTTTCAATGCCTTTTCCTGATGCTTGATATATTGTCATAAATAAAGATGTAAGACCATTGAATAAAGCAGATACTAACATTGCTACTAAGACATATGTGCCTACTTGAATAACTGATGTATCATTTGAAAATGCTTGTATCACTTGAACTCTAAATATATAAGCAATTGATGAAAATATAACTGCAATTACAAATATAAATAAAGCAGAATATTTAATACTTTCTTTTAAACGAGATATGTTTTTATTAGCAAAATTATATGCTATAAGTGGCATTACACCCAAAACGATACCCATAACAAAAAATTCTGGAATTTGAGCAATCCTAAGTGCTATACCAAAGCTCGCAACTACATTGTTTCCATATTGCATAGAATAGTTATTAGATAATAATGTAGTTATGATTAAGAATGTACATTGAATTAATTGAGAAACACCTACTTTATATATTTCAACTTGGCTGTTTATATTGATTTTAATGTAACGCAGAAATCCTCTAAGGTTTTCACTTTTAACATTTAAATACCAAATATAATAAGCACTAGATGCAATATTAGAAAGTATCATTGATAATGCAGCACCATATACATGCATATTAAGAACCAATATGAATAAAACATCTAATATAATACTAACTATTACACTTACAAACATACCATACATAGATTCTTTTGATGCACCTTCAGACCTTACGATTTGTTCAAGGGAGAAGTTTAGTATGACAGAAAATCCACCAGCAAATAGTGTAACTGCATATTGTCTTGTATATTCAAATGTAGTTGCATCTGAACCCAATAATCTAACAATTGAGTTCATCGATAAGTAACCAATTAGACCTATCAGCAAACCTGTTATAATACTTGCATAGAAAGTGTATCCAGCAATTTTCTTAGCTTCATTACTATTATTTTGTGCAATTAGTCTAGTTATGAATGTACTACTACCAACTCCAAACATATTTCCAAAAGCCATTAGAACTGTAAATATAGGTAGACCTAGTGTTATTGAACTAAGCATAGCTGTATCATGAACTAATCCTATAAAGTAGGCATTAATTACATTATAAATAGTTCCAGCTGACATTCCTATCATCATAGGGATAGATAAATAAAGAATAGTTTTTTTTATTGGCTCATCTTTTAAATATTTAATATTTGATTTTTCATTTTCCATGTTATCCTCCTAAATAATATAATCGAAAAAATAATAAGGCACCTTATGAAATACATTATACAGGTACCTTGATAAAAATGCAATATATTTATTAAGGTACCTGTATAATTTGTGATATTTAGATAGCATTTACTTTAAACTTAAATTTTTGTCCAATAAAATATGTTTTAATAAATATGCTATATGTGATATCGATAAAATAAATAAGTATCCAAAATAAAAAAAGAGTATAAGTCAGATAATAAATATCTAATCATTTACTCTTTTTGTTTACCAGAAAGTGATGTTTTTGTTGAAGGGTCGAAAATTTTGTATACCTATATAACTAAATCTTATGATTTTTCCCATTTTATAATAAAAATTCATTATTAAAAATAAAATAAATCCTCAAATTTTTTATCTAGAGCAATACACAAAATAAGTGCTAATTTTGCAGTTGGATTAAACTGTCCTGTTTCTATTGAACTTATAGTATTTCTTGATACTCCAACTATTTCGGCTAATTGGCTTTGGGATAATTTTTTATCTGCCCTTACTGCTTTTAAGTGATTTTTTAATATTAGTTCATCATTCATATATTTACCTCAACGATGCCAAAACAAAATTAATTAATAAAAAAATTGTTAAAATTGAAAAGCCAATAGCCGCAATTAGATTTTTTCTATCATGTGTAAACTGGTATTTTGCAATATTTTCAGCAACCATAAATGTCCAAAATAAAGCACCTATTGCGTCACTTTTTTGACCAACAAGCGCATTAACTATTATAATAAAAGAAAATACAAATATAAAAGCAATATAGCCAATTTTTCGTCCCTTATTTTCAATATACTCTAATCCCTCATCTTTTTTTGATTGACGACTTTTATTTAAAATTTCTTCTTTATTCATTCAAAGCACCTCCTATTTAGATGACAAGTTTACTTGGTATTTTTATTATACCATACCAAGTTTACTTGTCAATAATTTTGACAATAAAACTTGTCATAAATCAATTAAATATATCTAGGTTATTCATAACTTTTTTACTATTAATGTTATTTATAAATTTTACTTCTAATAATTACTCATGTATTTTTTCTTATTTTATAATATTTCAATGTAACAAGGATTTGTTAGCTTGTAAATTTTTGTTTACTTAATTCCTAAACAGAGTATACTAATTAGAACTACTTACAACACAGGTGTTTTTTTCTAGCATTACAAATGAATAATTAAATATTATCAAAAAGGTTGTAACTAAGAATTAATATTAGTAGTGTTCTTGTATAATATCTAATGAAATATGCAAACTAAAGTTTACATATTTCAAACTTTGCTTTGTAGTACAGTCAAGTTTAATACTTTATAATTGAAATATAATTATTTTTAATTTGAAAGGAGTTTAATCTATGACTTTAGGAGAAAAAATTGTAAAATTAAGAAAAGAATATAATTATTCTCAAGAATTATTAGCAGAAAGACTTAATGTATCTAGACAAACAATTAGTAAGTGGGAATTAGATCAAGCCAAACCTGATTTAGAAAATATAAAGAATATATCAAATCTATTCAATACTACTTATGATTACTTAATTGATGAAAGTAATTTATGTTCTAAAGACATAACTGATAATGTTAGCAAAGATATTGACTGGACAAAAGCATGGAGTGCCAAATATCCTATTTTAGAAGCGTATGTTGAGATGAATGGTATAGAAAAATATCAAATAGCCATTGAAGAATTATATTCAGAATTTGAAAAAGAATATGGAATGAGTAATGAAAATACGGTACTTGTTTTAAAAGATATTCTATACAAAACATTTAAAAAACATGGCAAATAAAAAGTTATACTTAAATATAGCTCTTATTAATTTTATGTAAAAAAATAAAGATAATATGTATTTTTAGTCTAATAAACAACTTATATATAAAATTTAATTTTAAAAATAAACTTAAGCAGATGTCATTGATATCTGCTTATTTGTTTCTCTGTGGTTGATTTTTCCACCAAAAGTCAACTTCAAATCGATTGCTACTTTTATGTGTTTAAGGCTATAATTACATATAGGAGGTATTGACATGAATGAATTAAACATTGCAAAAACGCTGATTTTAAAGCGTAAAGAAAAAGGAGTTACACAAGATGAACTTGCAAATTATATAGGTGTCTCTAAATCGTCTGTTTCTAAATGGGAAACTGGGCAAAGTTATCCTGATATTACTTTCTTACCACAATTAGCGACATATTTTAACATTACAATTGATGAGCTAATTTGCTATGAACCACAAATGTTAAAAGAAGATATTAAGAAACTTTATCTTCGTTTATGTAAAGACTTTACGCTTAAAGAATTTGATGAAGTCATAGATGAAATAAGGGAAATTACCAAAAAGTATTACTCATGTTTTCCTCTAATTTTACAAATGGGTATTTTAATAGTTAACCATTATGACCTTGTAGATGAACAAAAACGTGAACCACTTATTAATGAAGCACTAGAATTTTTCATTCGTATACAAGAAATGAGTAATGATATAGAGATTTGTCGTGTTGCAAAAAGTATGGAAGCTAATTGCTATATATTATTAAACCAACCTGTACAAATTATTGATTTGATGAAGGATAGTAGTTTTCCTATGATAAATGAACCTATACTTCTTGCTCATGGTCAAATGATGAATGGTCAAATTAATGAAGCCAATAAAACATTACAAATTGGAGCATATCAGGCCCTTCTGTCATTGGTTCAAAATTTAATTGGCCTTTTGCAAAGTGCGGATTATTTACAAATGAAGAAAATAGAAAGTCGTATTTTAACAATTTCAAATATCTTTAATCTTGATATATTGTCTCCTGGTATGATGTTTTCAGCATACTTAACACAGGCACAAGTTTCTTTAGCACATGGATATGAAGAGGTGGCTATTAAATCATTACAAAAATATGTAGACTTAGCGACAAGCGATATATATCCAATTACACCACATGGTGATGACTTTTTTAATCAGATTGACAGTTGGTTTTCTGAAGTAAACTTTGGAATAGGTATTACACGTGATGAGACAATCATAAAAGCTGGGCTTGTTAGTGCTATTAAAAGCAATCCTATGTTTTCTGTATTAAGTGAAAATAGTGAATATAAATTTCTTATAGAAAAATTATCTTTATTGGAGGAATAGTATTATGGAAAGTTTAATGGAGTATCTACCAATTTTGATTCCAGTTATTGTTCTTGATTTGGTGCTTATAATCACTGCATTAATTCATGTAATAAAACATCCAAATTACAGATTTGGGAATAAAGCAATATGGATTATTATAGTTCTATTCATCTCTATAATAGGACCAATTTTATATTTTGCTGTAGGAAGAGGTGATGAATAATGAACATCCTTTCAATAAATGAGCTTTCAAAAAGCTTTGGAAATAGAAAGATAATAGACAATTTAAGTTTTGATGTGCCAGAAGGTTCAGTTTTTGGATTTGTTGGACAGAATGGTGCAGGGAAAACTACAACTATGAAAATGGTATTAGGTCTACTTGAATCAGATAGTGGTAGTGTGAGTGTCTGTGGTGAAAAAGTGACTTACGGAAAGACAAGCTCCAATCGTCATGTAGGGTATCTACCTGATGTACCAGAGTTTTATAACTATATGAAACCACTTGAATATCTTTCACTTTGTGGTGAAATTACAGGACTTTCAAAAAAAGAGATAAAGTCTAGAAGTGAGGAATTACTATTACTTGTAGGTCTTAAAAACGAAAAAAGACGAATAGGTGGATTTTCTCGTGGAATGAAACAAAGACTTGGTATAGCTCAAGCTTTGCTTTCACGTCCTAAGTTACTTATTTGTGATGAACCTACAAGTGCACTTGATCCTGTTGGTCGAAAAGAAATACTAGATATCATGTTTAAAATTAAAGACTCAACAACTGTAATATTTTCAACACATATACTATCTGATGTTGAAAGAATTTGTGACCATGTTGCTATATTAAATAATGGAAAAATTGCTGTTAGTGGTACACTTTCAGAAATGAAAAATTTACATGGAAAGGACAGACTTTTATTGGAGTTTTCGAGTATTGATGAAATTCAAAAATTTAAGTCTTGTGGTGCTATTAAGTCCTTACTTAAAGATTCAGAAGAAAGTAATATGAAGCTTATTTTGCATGGTACAGATATAAAATCAATACAGCATACAGTTATATCTGCACTTGCAGAAACTGGTCTTTGCCCTGTAAAGATGGAATTAATAGCATTATCCCTTGAAAATTTATTTTTGGAGGTAGTTAAGTGAGAGAATATATAGTATTTACAAAAAAAGAATTTATAGAGAACCTTAGAAATTATAAATTATTCAGTTTGGTTGCATTATTTTTAATATTAGGTATAAGTAGCCCTCTTTCTGCAAAATTTATGCCAGACTTGATTGCCCATTTTGCACCAACTTTAAAAGTTACTGCTGTTCCAACTGCTTTAGATTCTTGGACACAATTTTCTAGCAATATCTCTGGCCTTGGCATGAGTTTAACTCTAATTATTTTTTGTAATATTTTATCAAACGAATATTCCAAAGGAACACTTGTTATTATGCTGACTAAAGGCCTATCACGTTCATCTGTGATACTGTCTAAATTTTCTGTTACAGTAATTATTATGTCAATTGGTTTTTGGCTTAGTTTTTTAGCTGCTTATGGGTATACAATATATTTTTGGCCAGATGCAAATCTTTATCATATTGTATTTTCAGCATTTAGCTTGTGGCTTATAGGAATTATGTATATCAGTATACTAATCCTTGGATGTGTACTATTTAAATCAGCATTTCCGAGTGTGTTACTTGTGTTGGTGTCAACTATTACTATTAGTTTACTTTCTCTTCCTAAGCAACTTGCACCTTACAGCCCTAATTTTATAATATCAAAAAATATTGACTTGATTTCAGGCAAGGTGGTAGCTTCAGAGTTTATTATACCAATAATTGTAACAATTATTATTTCGATAGTATTTTTACTAGCAGCTGTTATTTTATTTAAAAAGAAACAAGTTTAATAATACATTTATCAAAAAGATAAATTAACAATACATATGTATTCTTATATTATTTATAGAAAGTATCAAATAAGTGGTTTAAGATGTATTATTTGTAAAATAAAGAGGTATTTTACAGATTACATATATACTGTTTATTGCTAAAATATGTTATTTAGATAATATAATATTGTATTTTAAAAAATATATTTACTAAAAAGACTTGGAATTTATGTTCCAAGTCTTTTTCAAGTTATGAAAGAAATTTCTCATTAGCATTTTTTAGAATGGTGTTGGATTTAAATTATGATGGTTATTTATTTTTGTTAATCAATTCAACATCTGTCTCTTATACACATTGTACGCTGCCGACGAAGGCCTAGGGTTACAACGTGTTGGTCGC
>NZ_JAGWCS010000096.1:0-15424 GCF_020657705.1 Clostridioides sp. ZZV15-6598
GTCTAAAAATATACAATTATTAAAAAAAATATATGCATTCATGAAATTGACATATTAGATAGAGCTAGGTATAAATTAAACACAGAAAATAATAGTGTTACTTTTATAATAGATACATATAAAGATATTTTTAAGAATAAAATTTATTATTAAATAAAAAATAAGGGGAGAGTGATTTAATAGAATGGCATCAAAACAAACACCAAGAAATAATTTAGAAAAGTTTTTAAGAATAAGGGTTCTATCACATACAGGCGACAAAATACATATAAAATTACCTGTAAATTTTGCAAAGAGAATGATTGAAAACAATGCTTTAGATTTGTTTAATGGAAAAGATGATGTAGTTGATGGTAAAAAAGTTACTGAAATACTAGTTAAGGCATTTGATTATGATTTAACTGGCGAAGTGGTTCATCTAGAAAGAAAAAATGGGGATATTATTAAAGTATCAATTGTACAATAAAACTAATTTATATAAATTTTATCTCGATAGCCTGAATATCCTGTAGACGAGTATAGACTTTTTTTAATAAGTTACTGATTGCCAAATTGTATCGATGCATAATATATACGGAAATACCTCCGTATCCTTAAAAAAGGGCGACTTTAATACATCCTCTGTAGTTCAATTTTTGAAACAAAAAAACGGCGGTTTTGAATGTTATTTCAAAACAGCTGTTAGTTACTATTTTATGATTTAGGCATGGCTATTCAACACCAGAACAACGGTTTTTTTTGTTGTTTTGGTGTTTGAAGCTATTTTATAGTTGCATTTCAAATTCAAGTTCTGTCAAATCTTCACGCCACGAACGATTTTCTTTTTCAGTTACTTTGATAAAACCCATCCTTTTGTACATTGCAATCGCTGTTTCAAGGTCATCTGTTGTGTCAAGATAAACTGACTTATATTTCTTTTGATGACAATAATCAAGTGCGGCGTTTAGTAAACTCTTTCCAAGCCCAATGCCACGATAATCAGGGTGGAGCAAAAACCATCGAAGCTGAGCGCGATTACCATGATTTATGATACCAATGCAACCTATAATTTCAGCGTTATGTTCAGCTATCCATAACCTATCAAGTTCGGGATTATAATTTTGTAGAAATTCATAAAATGACTGTGCAACATAACTTTCAAAGGCTGTTGAATAATTATATTCCTGTTTATAAATCCAACCGTGCATATAGGTTATATATCCTGCATCTCCAGGCTTAATTTGGTGTCGGATAGAGATTTCTTTTGAATTGATAGGTTTGCCCTTTGTAAGGATACGCTCTATAAAAGCCATGTCCTGTACTAATTTGTGTTGGGCATATTTAGATAATGGTTGTATCATTTGATAAATCTGTTTGTCTGAGCGAGCATTCATTTCTGCAAGTTTTTGTTCTCCAGTTTCTGTAAGCATCAAAAAATTAGAGCGTCCATCTTCTTTAGATTTCTGCTTCTGTATCAATCCTTGTTTTTGAAATTGATTTAGTATCCTACTAATGTAGCCAGAGTCAATACATAATTTTTCCGTAAGTAGGGTTGAAGTGCAGTTAGGGGTTGTTTCAATTTCATGTAATATTCTAACTTGCGATAAGGATAGATTGCTTTCCAAAATATGTCGGTCAAGTAAACCAAGAACATTTGTGTAAAACCGATTAAATCTCCTAATGATATTTATATCCTCTTTTACTATTTCATTCATAATAAACTTCCTCCTTTTTGATGTTAATATTGTTACGTTTGTATGATATTTAAAAAATCCTTATGATAAGGATACTCTGATTGTCTGCTTTTGTCAACTAATATACATGACAAAAGCAGATATTTTTTCGTTTGAGTAAAAATTACATTTTTTAAACTATGCCAATAAACACATATAAGAACTTATGTGGCATTTTTCATCTATCCAATCAATAAAAAAATAGTATATTTATATAAGTTAATTTTTCTGTATTGTCACTTGTAATATATATTTTAGAAGTATTTTGAAAGTTAAACAATTGGCAGTATATTCTATTTTTCTATTGAAAATGATATAATATAGCTACTAAGAGGGAGGAGGACAAAATTTTGAAGTTAAAAACCTTTCAATTGATTCTGATTGTTTGTATGATTTTTCTTTCTTTTCCAATAGAACTTAACTCTGCTTCAGATAAGGTTCCAGTTAAAGTTGGGTATTATGACGATGGCGATTATATGAGTAGAAATGAAAATGGTGAGTATATAGGGTTTAATTTTGAATACTTACAGGAAATTACTAAGTACACTAACTGGAAATATGAAATAGTAGATTGTAAAAGTTGGGAAAATGCTTTTGAAATGCTAAAATCAGGTGAGATAGATGTTCTTCCTAGTGTCTATTATACAAAAGAACGTACAAAAGAGATGCTTTTTCCAACACTACCAATGTGCAATATCTATACAACTTTAAATGTAAGAGTGGATGATACTCGTTACGATTATGAGGATTTTGATTCTTTTAGGGATATGAAAGTAGGTGTTATTAGTAATAGTAAAGATGCTGAAAATTTTAAAAAATATTGTAAAACAAATAATTTTAAAGTTCAAATTGTATCTTATAAAGAGACAGATGATTTGTTAAGAAATTTAAAAAACGGAAATCTTGATGGTGTTGCTATAACACATCTTGGTCGGAATAGTACATTTAAAAGTGTAGCACAATTTTCTCCAGAGCCACTTTATACTGTGGTTTCAAATAAGAAGCCAGATTTATTATCTCAACTGAATTCTGCTTTGAATACATTGACACTTAGGAATTCAAGTTATGAAACAAAATTATACAATAAATATTTTTCTATAAGTACTGCTCAGAAGCCAGTATTTACAAAAGATGAGCAAGAATATATACAACAATCTGATGAAATTTCAGCTGTTTATGATGTTACAAAGATTCCACTAGAATATAGTGATTCCAAAACAGGAGAGTTTTCTGGTGTAGTTGCTGATTTATTCAAGGAAATTACAAATAACACTGGTTTAAAATTTAGATTTGTTTCTGCAAAGAATTACAATGAAGCACTTCAATTATCAAAAGATTCTAGCATATCTGTAGTTTGTGGTATGGAAAACGATTATATTAATAACCAAAAAAACAGTATAAGAACAACACAGTATTATTTGCGTGCTCCAGTAGTTTTAGTTAGCGGAGAAAAAGAAAATGAAATTAAAAAAGTAGCAGCTGTAAATAGTTCTTTGATTGGACAAAATATTGCTGAAGATGGGAAACTAGATAGAACCATAGAATATTATAATTCTCCAAAAGAATGTTTTGAAGCTGTATTAAAGAATAAAGTGGATGCTGTTTATGTAAATACATATATTGCAGATTATCTATTATCCAATTCTCGTTATGAAAAATTTTCTGTTTCGACTTTGACAAACTATGCAGAAGAAATAAGTATTGGTATTTCTGATTCTGCAGATTCAAGGTTATTTTCTATACTAGATAAATGTATTCAATACATGTCAACAGAACAAATGGACAGAATAATTTTAAAAAATACAATAGTTCAATATGATATAACTTGGCAAGATATTATTCATCAGCATCCGATGGCAATTATTGGAGGAGTTATTATAATATCAGCTATTATTATTATACTTTTGAGTTTTCTACTTTTATTAAAGTCAAAAAATAACAAGCGTATTGAGAGTTTGTTATACCGAGATAGTCTTACAGGAATTTGGAATTTAAATAAATTTTCTAAAGAAGCTATTAAGAGTTTAAGAAATGTAGAAAGTGGCTCATATGTGATTGTTTATTTAGATATAAAACAATTTCGAATGATTAATGACACTTTGGGATTTTCAGAAGGAGATGAAATACTTTGTGCATTAGCTAAAGCTTTACAAAATACTGTCTCTTTTGAAGAATCTTGTGCTCGCGTTTCTGCAGATCAATTTGTTATGTTATTAAAATACAATAGTTGGGATTGCTTAGAAGAACGTCTCTTTAAGATTGACACTCAATTAAATGATTGGGTAGAAAAAATGAAAAAAACTTACCAACTTATTCTTGTATTTGGTGTATACATAGTAAATGAAGTTGAAAAACATGATATATCTCTCATGCTTGACTTGGCAAATTATGCGAGAAGAAATACAGAAATAACTCACAAAAGTTGTGTTGTACTTTATGATATGACTATGAGAGAGGAAGGATTACACCAAAGAAACTTAACAGATAGGATGCAAATAGCATTAGAACATGGAGAGTTTGTTCCATACCTTCAACCAAAGGTAGATATGAATACAAATAGATTGGTAGGAAGTGAAGCACTAGTAAGATGGAATTATCCAGATAAAGGTATAATAAGTCCTGGAAAATTCATTCCTTATTTTGAAAAAAACGGATTTGTGGTAGAAATTGACTTTTATATCTATGAGGAAGTCTGCAAAATGTTAAAGAGATGGATGGATTTAGGATTAAATATTAGTCCAGTATCTTGTAATTTTTCCAGAATTCATTTTAATAATGAAAGCTTCTCAGAAAGATTGATAGAAATAGCAGATTCCTATAAAATACCTCACAAATACCTTGAAATAGAAGTCACAGAAAGTATTTTTGTTGAAAACCTCAATCAGATTTTGAGTCATTTTAATCAACTAAAAGAATCAGGATTTCCTATTTCTATAGATGATTTTGGTTCTGGATATTCATCTCTTGGTTTATTACAACAATTTTCTGTTGATATAATTAAGTTGGACCGTACATTTATACAAAAGGGGATGCATGGCAGTCGTGAACAAGCTGTTGTGCGTGGAGTGGTAAATATGGCAAAAGAATTAAATATGAAAGTTATATGTGAAGGGGTAGAAAGTATAGAACAAGTGAGAATACTAAAAGAAATTGGATGTTATTTGGCACAAGGATATTTTTATGCAAAGCCAATGCCACAAGAAGATTTTGAGCAATTATTAAAAAATCCTGTACTGAAAATTAAATCAAATGTTTAAGGTACTCATTAATTAAATAAAAAAAGCTATAAATAATAGAGTTATTATTTATAGCTTTTTATTATATTGAATAGTTAATTAAAATTAAATACAAATTGTAATCACTATATTTTTTGTTTAAGTTTTAAAACTTGTTTTACTATATTTGTTGAGTGGTCAGAAATTCTTTCTAAGTTAGTAAGCAAGTCAAGGTAAAGTACACCAGCATCAATTGTACAACTACCATTATTTAATCTAATCATATGAGAGTTTCTAAAAGTTTTTTCTAAGTAATTTACTTCATTTTCAACTTCTAAAACTTTGTTTGCTAATTCAAAATCTTTTACATCTAAAACTACTAAAGCATCCTTAAAGTTAGTCATAGTTTTATTGTATATTTCATAGATTTCTTTTATCGCACTATCAGAGAAGTTAACATTCATTTCTTTAACAGTCACAGCCAACTCAGCTATATTTTCAGCATGGTCAGATACTCTTTCGATATCATTTACTGTATTGAAAAGTAAATCCGTTCTAAATCGTTCATCATCCCTAAGTGGCTCTTTAGAAAGTTTTAACAAATAATTTAATATATCTTTCTGCAATTTATTAACAACTTTTTCAGACTCAAAAGTTTTCTTAATATCTTCACTACTTTTATTTAAAAAGCCTGCAATTGAATGTTCTAGAGAGTTTGTAGCCTTATGTCCCATCCTAACAACTTCTTGTACAGTATTACCAAGTGCTATAGATGGAGTACTAAACATTCTTTCATCTAAGTATTTAGTATTGTTTACGATGTCTGACTCGGTTTCTCTAATAGGTATAAGTTTGTTTGCTAATTTAACTATGTATTTAGAAAATGGCAATAATATTATAACATTTGTAAGATTAAATAAAGTATGTGCATTTGCTATTTGTCTAGCTGTGTCAGTTGGGTCAAAATGAGTAACTATAGCTGATATAGGCTTATTTAATACAAGCATAAATATTATTGTACCAATGACATTAAAACTTAAATGCATTACAGCTGCACGTCTAGCATTTCTATTTGCACCAACACTTGATAAAAGTGAAGTAACACAAGTACCGATATTATCTCCATAAAGTATAGGTAAAGCAGCTGATAAAGGAAGTATTCCTTGAGAAGCTAAAGCGATTAGCATACCCATAGAAGCACTTGAACTTTGTATGATACCAGTGATTGCAAATCCTGCTAATATACCAAGTAGAGGGTTTTTACTAAAATATAAAAGTGTATCAGTAAATCCCTTATACTCAGCAAGTGGAGCTACTGCATCTTTCATAAATTCCATACCTGTAAATAATATACCAAAACCAATAAGTATTTCAGCTAAGTGTTTTGTTTTTTGATTTGATGTAAATAAATAAAATACTATACCTATACCTAATGCAATTGGGGCTATTCCTTCAAGATTAAATGAAACTAATTGCGCAGTAACAGTAGTACCTATATTTGCCCCCATTATTACACCAATAGCTTGACTTAGATTCATTATTCCTGCATTTACAAACCCTACAACCATTACAGTAGTAGCACTTGAACTTTGTATGATACCTGTAACAACTGTACCTACCAATACACCCATAACAACATTACTTGTTAAGAGTTCGATGATTTTCTTTAATTTGTCTCCTGCCGATTTTTGTAAACCTTCTCCCATTAAACTCATTCCATAAAGAAAAAGTCCAAGTCCACCGATAAGACTAACTGCTATATTCACGATATTTCCTCCCTTAAGAAATTAATAAATTTTTTATATGAATTATAAACTTTATTAACTAAAATTTATTGTTTCCATAATATAGAATAACAAATTTTGTCAATTTAAATATTAACGTTTTGTTAAGTATAGGTTAAGAGAATGTTAAATCTTTAAGTTGTTGTTAATTTAAGAAAATTTATGCTATATAGTAATTTAAATACTTGGAGTGATATTTAACATATTTTGGATAAAATCGACTTAACAAAGAATTAACTTTTTTCGTCAAAATATTTATAATTAAAAAATATCATCCTTTGCAGAATGATATTTTTTAATTATAAATATTTTTATATTCAATTGGTGTAAGGTTGTTAAACTTTTTAAAAACCATACTATAATAATTTTGGCTATTGAACCCAACAAATACAGCAACATCTAAAATAGACATGTCTTCTCGAAGTAAATATTTCTTACTTTTTTCGACTCGAACTTTATTGAGAAAATTAGTAAATGTATATCCACTTTCTTTTTTAAATAGGGAGCAAAAATAACTTTTATTAAGTTGTAAATCATTACATATATCACTTACTGTTATATCTTCTGAGTAGTTTTTATGAATATAATCTATAGTTTTTTTTACATAAAAACTAAGAGCAGGTTTGTGTTTCATTTTATCATGACATATTTCTGATAAAAGATTTGATATATAATCTATACACGATAGAGGCTTAAATGGTATGTCAGAAAACGCAATATCATTATTAATGCATGATTTAAAAGGACCTATGACAAAATAGCCACTAGAAACATCAAATTTATGTATTGGCATAATTAAAAAATGTATGTCATCGCAAAAACTTAACATTATATAAGATAAGTTTTTATTAGATATAAAATCTGTGCTTTTTATATTATTGAAGATGTTCAAACTTGAAAAGTATATTTCTAGTTTATCATTGTAGCCAACGCTACAAAGTTCTTTTAAATCCTTATTAATCACTTTTGTTGGAATATTACAACAGTCAAAAAAATCATTAATGATAAGTTCTATATCATCTTTAAAACATTTCAAAAAATCACCTCATTTAAATTTATACAAATATTTTTATAAAAAAACAAATATAGTTAAGAATTTAAAAAACATATCGCGTAAAATAGTTATTGCGAATGATAATTAATTTCGTTAAATAATATTATGATGTAAGAGAGGTAAAAAGTCAATGAAAAAAATAGCTATTTATGGGAAGGGAGGAATTGGAAAATCAACAACAACTTCCAATTTATCTGCATCACTTTCTCATTTAGGATATAAGGTTATGCAAATAGGATGTGACCCTAAATCAGATTCTACTAAAAATTTAATGAAAGGAAAATTTATACCAACAGTTCTCGATGTCATGAAAGAGAAGAAAGATGATTTAAAACTTGAAGACATAGTATTTGAAGGATATGGTGGAGTATTATGTATTGAAGCTGGAGGACCAACTCCAGGAGTAGGGTGTGCTGGAAGAGGTATAATAGCGGCTTTTGAAAAATTAGAAGAATTAAAGGCCTTTGAAATATATAATCCAGATGTAGTAATTTATGATGTACTTGGAGACGTTGTTTGTGGAGGGTTTTCAATGCCAATAAGAAATGGATTTGCAAATGAAGTGTATATAGTAACTTCTGGAGAAATGATGTCAATGTATGCTGCTAGTAATATATCTTTAGCTGTAGAGCAATTTAAAAATAGAGGATATGCTTCTTTAAAAGGACTCATATTAAATGCTAAAAATGTTGAAGATGAAATAGAATTAGTTGAAAAATTGGCTGATGAAATAAAAAGTAAAGTTTTTCACTATATCCCAAGAAATAAAATCATGCAACAGTCTGAGAATAATGGAAGAACCGTTATAGAAGAAGATAAAGATGATAAAATGTCACAAATATATATAGAACTTGCAAATAAGATTATGCAAAGTAATTAGATAAATATAGGTTTAAAATAAAAAATATAGCTTTAAAATAAAGTTTATTATGGAGGAAATTTTTATGAAATTTAAAAAAATATGCTCAGTATTTTTACTTAGCGCATTGATATTAACAGGATGCTCAAAGCCATCAAATGATGAGTCTGCGAATAAGGAGTCAAATAAAAACGTAAAAGTTGTTTCAGCTACAGTAGCAGCAACACAAGTATTGGATAAATTAGATGCTACTTTAGTAGGCATACCAACGACTAAATCGGAATTGCCAGAAAAATATAAAAACCTACCAGAAGTAGGACAAGCTATGAATCCTGATTTAGAAATTGTAGCATCTCTTGAACCAGATGTATTTATAGTTGATAGTATGTTCAAAGAAAATGTTGAAAAGAGTATGAAAGAATATAACCTAGATACCTTCTATTTTGAAACTGGAACATACACAAAGTTTCTTAAAAGTATAGAGAATTTAGGTAATAAAATAAATAAACAAGATGAAGCAGAAAAACTTATAAAAGAGCTAAAAGGAGTAGAAGAATCTGTAGTAGCAAAATCAAAAAAACAGGATAAAAAACCAAGAGTAGCTATTTTATTTGGTGGTGGAAATAATTTTATGCTAGCTACAAAGAGCTCATATCTTGGTGATTTGGTTAAAACAGTAGGTGCTGAAAATATAGCTGATAACTTAACAGATAGTGTGGATTCAGATTATATACAATTTAGCTTAGAACAAATTATAAAAGAAAATCCGGATTACATACTTAGATTTGCACATGGGAATATAGAAGAGACTAAAAAAGCATTTGATGATTCTTTTGATAAAAATCCGGCATGGGATACATTAAATGCAGTGAAAAATGGAAAAGTTATAGATTTAGACTCAAGTATATTTAATGTGTCAGCAAATATACATGTCAAAGATTCAATAAATAAACTGGGAGATATCTTATATGGAGATAAATAGATTTTAGGTGAATAATATGGATAATAAAAAGGTCTTATTGATATTTACAGGGTTGATAACTGTAATTATTTTATTAATTGTTTTTTCTACTGTAGGAAGTGTAAATTTAAGTATTGGAGAAATATTTGATGCATTGATAAATGATAATAATGCAATGGTTACTACAATAGTTTATAAAATGAGGTTGCCTAGAAATATTTTAGCAGCTTTAGTTGGTGCAAATCTAGCCGTTTCAGGATTATTGTTGCAAGCTGTTATGAAAAATCCATTAGCAGACCCTGGTATAACAGGAATATCTACAGGAGCAAGTGTAGCTGCTATTATAATATTACTTTTATTTCCACAATATACAAGTATGTTGCCAATAGTTGCTTTTATAGGAGGGCTTATATCTTGTGGGGTAGTATTTTTGATGGCGTATAAAAACGGGCTTAGGCCAGAACGGATTATACTAGCTGGAGTAGCTGTAAATACTATATTAGGTGGTGTGATATCATATTTATCAACTATGTATAGTGAAAGAATTCAAAGTGCAATGTTGTGGTTAAATGGAAGTTTAGCCACAAAGACTTGGTTAGATGTAAATATGCTAATATGGTATTCTGTTATAGGATTGGTAGGAGCTATCTTCCTTATCAGAAGTGCAAATGTACTACAATTAGGAGATGATGCAGCTACAAATCTTGGTTTCAATGTAAATAAAAGTAGGTTTTTAATCTCATTAGTAGCTATATTTTTAGCAGGTGTTTCTACTTCTATAGTTGGTGTCATCAGTTTTGTAGGTCTTATAGTACCACATATAACTCGTATGTTACTTGGTAGTGACCATAAATATACGATACCATTTAGTATAGTACTAGGGAGTATAGTATTATTAATTGCAGATACATTAGCAAGAACAATAGGAGGCTCTATAGAGATTCCAGTAGGCGTTATTATGTCTATAATAGGGGGTCCATTCTTCTTATATTTATTAAGAAAGAGAGGCAGTTATTAATGTTCAATATAAAAAATGTCAAAATAGGTTATGAAGATAAGATTATCATAGACAATCTGAGTGTGAGCATTAAAGAAAAAGAAGTGGTTTCTATATTAGGTCCAAATGGTTCAGGAAAATCTACATTACTTAAATCCTTATCTAGAATTTTGAAAATTAAACAGGGTGACATATATATTGGTAAGAGAAATATGAAAGTCATGAGTAATAAAGAAATTTCGAGAAAAGTGGCATTATTATCTCAACATAATGCCTCTCTAAAGGATATAAAAGTAAAGGATTTAATATATTATGGAAGAATACCACATAAAGGTTTTTTTGAAAGTAAGAATAAAAATGATGAAGAGATAGTAAATTGGGCAATGAGAAATACAGGTCTTGAAACATATAAAGATAAATTGGTAAGTAATTTATCTGGAGGAGAAAGACAAAGAGTATGGTTAGCAATGGCACTTTGTCAAAAGCCAGATATACTTTTATTAGATGAACCTACAACATATTTGGATATATCTCATCAATTAGAATTAATGGAACTTGTAAAAGATATAAATAAAAAGTTTGGAATGACTATAATTATGGTTCTGCATGACATAAATCAAGCCAGCAAATACAGTGATAGACTTATTATTATGAATAATGGTGCTATAGTAGCGGATGGCCACCCTAATAACGTAATAAGTGAAGAGATAATAAAAGATGTTTACAAGGTAAAATGTGATATAGATATAGACCCAATTAGCAAAAAGCCTAGGATTCATCCAATAATGTTATGTAGAAGAACTAGTAGTATATAAAATTTTAACGTTTAAAATGACTATAGTTTAAAAATATAAAAAGTAATATAAGTGTAACTTTAAATTTATAAAGTTGTATAAGTAATAGGATTGGAAAGGAAAAAATATGTATACTTTAAATGTATTAAATAGATTAAAAGATATAGCATATGATAAAGATATAAAATCTTTATCATATGCTGTGTTTCCAGGGACTCATTGTCCATTGTTTGGAGTTGTATTAACAGCATCATATATAAAAAACATGGCTCTTGTGATAGTAGGAACAAATGAATGTACTTATTATAGTAAAAACTTTGCATATCATAGACAGTCTGGTCAAGATAGTGTTTATTCAGTAGTACTAAAAGATAAAGATATAGTTTTTGGTGCAGAGAAAAAAGTAATAGAAGCTGTAAAGTATATTTCAGAAGTTGAAAAATTTGATGCGATAATGATAGTAACTACATGTGTACCAGAATTAATAGGTGAGGATTATAATGCTTTATCTGAGGAATTGGAAGAACTGATTGGTGTGCCTGTTTTAGCAGTTAATACCGAACATTATACTTGTAATTCTCATATAATTGGAATGACTAGAGCTTTAAAGAGTTTATCATCAGTTATGGAGAATTATACAAATAAAAAAGGTGTTAATATTTTAGGGCATAGACAAGAGAATGTAGAAGATACAGAGCTTGTAAAGCTACTTTCTAAAGAAGGCATAAAAATAAATTGTGTAATACCATCTAAATGTACTATAAGAGATATAAAAAGTGCATCTAGTGCTAAATTAAATATAGTAACAGATATGATAGCATTGGATTTAGCAGAAGATATGAAAAATAAATTTGGAATAGAATACATATATTTTGAGAAAAACATGAAAGAGTCAATTATAATGGAAAACTATAATAAACTTTGTAACATTTTAGATATAGATGTACAAGATGAATTGTTAGAGCAAAGACAAAAATATAATTTGTTATTGAAGAAATGTAGACTTCTAATGGAAGGGAAAAAGCTAATTTATGGGAATACACCAATGATGGCATTTGAAACAGTGGATTTCTTAACAGAATTAGGATTAGTACCAGAATTTATACAAGTACGTGAACTTTATGAACAAGATAGTTTATTTAAAGACAACATAATAAAAAAAGGACACAATCCATATGTAAGCAGAATTGCAAATATAGCTCCACTTAGAAGTTTGTATGAGACTATAAATGCAGATATTTACATAGGTCATGAAAATCCAATGTTATTAAAAGAAAAGGGACTTATGCAAATAACGTTAGACGAACATGCACAAAAAATAGGGTTTGAGCTTCCAATAGGCATAATGGAAACTTTAATTAAATTATTTGATGTGGAGAAAGCTACAAGAAAGGAAGTGATTTAATATGGAGGTATATAAATATTTTCCAAATCCTTCCGATAGAATGGGAATAATATTTACAGTATCATCAATAAGTGAAGCCTGTGTCATAGAATTTGGTCCATCAGGAACAACTCACTATGCTATAGAAGCAATTGGAAGTTTAAATGGAGAAGATAAAGCAAAGATTTATTCAACTCATATGAGTGAAAGTGATGTTACGTTTGGAAATTATGATAGATTAGAAAAGGCTATAATTGAAATAGATAATAATATTAAACCCAAGTATATATTTGTAATGGCTTCATCTGTATCTTCTATTATAGGTGTGGATATAGTAGGAATATGCAATATTATAAGTGATTCCGTAAACTGTAAGCTAATCCCAATTACAACAGGTGGATTAAGAGAAGATTATAATCAAGGAGTTGAAGATTTTCTTTATATATTAGCAAAGGATGTAGTAAAAGAGAGCAATGAAAAAATTGATAGTTTTAATATAATTGGATGTAATATAGACCAATATAATTTTTTATCAGATTGTGAAGAAATTAAAAGGATGATGAAGACTTTTTTCAAAAAAGAAGTAAA
This sequence comes from Clostridioides sp. ZZV15-6598, assembly GCF_020657705.1. Classification (NCBI taxonomy): domain Bacteria; kingdom Bacillati; phylum Bacillota; class Clostridia; order Peptostreptococcales; family Peptostreptococcaceae; genus Clostridioides; species Clostridioides sp. ZZV15-6598. The sequence goes on from NZ_JAGWCS010000096.1 coordinate 13,349, forward strand.
TGCAACTTTTACATCATACACATCAATAGAGGAAATAGAAAATGCATCTAAGTCTAGTTTAAATATAGTACTTAGAAAAGAAGGTATCAAAGCAGCAAATTTTATGAAAGATAAGTATAATATACCTTATGTGTATAAAAAGCCTTATGGAATAAAAAATACTGAAGAGTTTATTAAAGACATACAAAAAGTAACTATGTGGGATTTGGATAAAAGTGCTTATGAAGCTGAAGTATCTAGCATAAAAAGACAAGTATTTAATATAAAAAGGAAGTTTTATTTTTATGAGGGAAGTAAAAAATGTGCTGTATTTGGAGATTATGATACTGCTTTAGGATTTAAAAATTTATTAAATGAATTAGGTCTTGAAGTTGATAGAGTTAATATATTACATAATACAGATTGTAAGGATGAATCAGTATATATTGGAAATAATGAGTTAGATAGAAACAAATATTTAAAAGAAAATGAGTTATTGGCTCTATTTGGAGATGGGACTAGTATTGATATGAATCATAATTCAAAGTTAGATATACAGATAAGTAATCCAAACTTAAAAAGTGTAAATATATATCCATATACACCATTTGTTGGATTAAGAGGAGTACTTTACATAATTGAAAGAATACTTAATATATCACTATAAGATAGATTTATTAAAAGGTTAATGCATATTTTCTCACAATAATTTATTAATGCTGTTAGGATTTGTAAGATATGGGATATAATATAAATAAGTAAATTTTGTAAATAAATAATTTACTTGCTTTATTTTAATTATGTTGGAGAAGTGGGGGAATAGGTTATGGAAAGACTGATGGAACTTTTAGAAAGAAAATTTTTAAAAGATGTAGAACTCTTAGAACTGGAAGATATAGAAAATGTAGTAGAGTGTAAAATGACACAACCATACAATGCTCACTATAATGAATACTTAGTAAAAGTGAAAAATGGAGATATAATAGAAGAACATTTTGTGTATTTAAAATATAGATAGATGTAAAAGAGGTATGTATTTCATTTGTAATATTACAAAATGAATACACACCTCTTTTTTTAGTATTAAAATGTAAAACTATAAAATTTTAATTTATATCTATTTTATATTTTCAACAATATCAGTTAATACTGAGTCTAAATCATTACTAATTTCTGTAACTCCATTATGAGTAATATCTATGATTTCTTTAGTCATAGGAAGTTCACCTAGAAGTTTTAAATCTAAATCATTTAAAAACTTTTCAGTAGAGTCACCATCAAATAGTTTGATTTTTTTAGAACAATCAGGACATTGAATATAACTCATATTTTCAATAACTCCAAGAACATTTATGTTCATTTTTTTAGCCATATTAACAGCTTTTGATACAATCATAGATACCAAATCTTGAGGAACTGAAACCATAACTATTCCGCTTATAGGTATAGATTGCATAACTGTTAATGCAACATCCCCAGTGCCAGGAGGCATGTCTATAAGTAAATAATCTAGCTCTTCCCAAAGTACATCAGTATAAAATTGTTTTACAACTCCTCCAACTAGAGGCCCTCTCCAAACAACAGGTTCATTTTCGTCATCTATCATAAGATTTATAGACATTACTTTTATGTTATTTGAATTTTCTACAGGATAAATATAAGAGCCATCAGAATAAGCTTTTACATTTTTTAGGCCCATAAGTCTAGGAATACTTGGTCCTGTTATATCAGAGTCTAATATACCAACTTTGTATCCCATTTTATTTAGTTTATTAGCAAGTAAAGCAGTTACAGTCGATTTACCAACTCCACCTTTCCCACTCATAACACCAATTATTTTTCCAAATTTATTGTTAGGGTTATTTTCAATAGAACAATTTGATTGACTATTACAATTTCCCTTTGATGGACATGAATTACAATCTGCCATATCTATTACCTCCAATGTTTATTATTTATTAGATTATTTGTAACCTACATATACTATTTTAGTACAATTAAACAATAAAGTCATTATTTAAAAGGAACTTAGAATATTTTCTATTAATCAAATAGTAGTTTATTATAAAAAAAAGAAGGTAATAAAAAAATATAACC
>NZ_JAGWCS010000097.1:0-15357 GCF_020657705.1 Clostridioides sp. ZZV15-6598
GTACCTTATACTTCACATAGTATTTTCGATTAAATTTATTATACCATCTTTCCTTGCATTTTTTAAGATTTATTCAATATTTCTTTTAAAATTTTCAATTTTTACTCATTTAAAAGTCAAATATTTTATTTTGCATATTTGAGCATATCTCTTACTTTGAAAGTAAATTATCATATACTTATTATTTAAAGTATTTTTAAAAGGTTACAATATATATATTAACTCTTAATAGAATCTTGTCAAGTTTTTTTTAGTGTTTATTGTGATTTTTTCTTTTCAATTAAAATCAATTGTGGTGGGTTATTGACTTGATTTAAAAATTTAGATTCTAAAACATTAAATTCATCTTGATTTAAATTATTTACAAAATTATATATACAATCTCTTTCTTCTTGTCCTCCATCATGTCCTATATATATAGCAATACTTATTATTCCATTTTCTTTTAATATTTCTAAGCTGTCGCTTATAGCTTTTAAAGTTGTCTCTGGTTTAGTTATAATTAGATGTTTTGCTCTTGGAAGATATCCCAAATTAAATAAAACACATGAGACTTCTTCTTTTACATATTTATTGATATTTTCATGGCCATCAAGTATTAATTTTACTCTATCTATATATCCTTCTTTTTCTAATTTTTTTCTTGTAGATTTTAGAGCTTCTTCTTGTATATCAAAAGCATATACAAAGCCTTCCTCTCCAACCTTTTCAGCTAAATACTTTGTATCATAACCATTTCCCATGGTAGCATCTATTACTATATCACCTTTATTAATAATATTTTCTAAATAAAATTTATTTATATCTGTAATTTTAGTTAAATGTTTTGCATATGCCATAATATCATTTCTCCCTACTATTAACTTCATTTCATTTTCATGTTATTTTATTGATTTTAAGTATTTTATTTCATCTTCTGTTAAGTATCTATATTCACCAACTTTTATATCTTTTAATACTATTTTCCCTACAGAAATTCTTCTTAAATTTAAAACTGGATGATTTATAGCCTTACACATTTTTCTTACTTGTCTATTTCTTCCTTCATGTATTGTTATTTCGCATACAGAATAATTCTTTTCTTTATTTTCCTTAGTTACTCTAATTTTAGCAGGTGCTGTTGTGTAATCTTCTATTTTTAGTCCTTTTTCAAAATTTCTTATTTCATCCTTATTTATAATTCCTTTTACACTTGCCACATAAGTTTTATTAATTTCATGTTTTGGATGAGTAAGTTTATATGTTAAATCTCCATCATTAGTAAGTATCAAAAGCCCACTTGTTTCATAATCTAACCTTCCTATTGGATATACTCTTTCCTTTACATCTTTTAATATATCTATTACACTCGGTCTATTAAACTGATCTTTTACAGTAGTTATATAACCTTCTGGCTTATTCAATAGTATATAGACATAATTTTCACTTGGCTTTACTTTTTTATTATCAAATTCTACTATATCTTTTTCTTCATCAATATTAAAAGATAGTTCTTTTACTATGTTTCCATTTACCTTTATTCTTCCTTCAAGAATGATTTCTTCTGCTTTTCTTCTAGATGCAATTCCACAAGAAGCTATATATTTATTAATTCTCATACATAATCCTTTCTTATCTTAAATTATATGTTATTTAATATTTTTATCAATGTTAATTTTGTTACATTATTATACTATACTAGACCTTAATTAAAAACAAGCAAAAAAATTATTTAATTTTCCTAAATAATTGTAATTTCTTTTCACATACTATTAATATGTAATAGCTGATTAAACACTATTTTAAGGAAGTGATTATTATTTCAAAAGAAAATGTAAAATATTATTTGATAGTCGTGTTTATTGGAATTTTATTCTTTAAATTTATTAATACCCCTACGGATTTTATATCTAGCATTGAAGGATTATTAAGCTTTTTTAGTCCATTTTTACTAGCTATTTTACTCGCTTTGCTTTTAAATCCTCTTGTAATGCTTTTTGAAATAAAATTTAAAACACATAGGCTTTTATCCATTTTTTTATCTTATATATTGATAGGTATTATTTTAGCTTTTGGTATTAGATTACTAATACCTTCAATAGCCAATACATTAAATAGATTGATAAATGAAATGCCTATCTACACTGATTATATAAATAATTTTATAGAAAAAAATATGTCAAACATAGATTTTTTGAAAGCTCTAATCCCTCATATACAACATAGCTTAGATAATGCATTAAAAGAAGCTAGTAATTTTGTTAATAGAATTCCTAAAAACTTTTTAATCTATACACTTAGCATATCATCTATGTTATTTAATATGGTAATGGGCTTTATATTATCTATATATATTATATATGATAAGGAAAAAATTGCATTAGGATTTAAAAGATTACTATATTCTTCTACTGCCAGAAACAAAGCTGATGAAATTATAGAATTTTTTAGAACTACCCATGATATTTTTTATGATTATTTAATTGGTAGAATTTTAGACTCTCTTATTATTGGTATAATTGCATTTATAGGATTTCAATTTATAATTCGAATAGAAAATGCTTTATTTTTAGCTTCAATAATATTTTTAGCAAATATAATACCTTATCTAGGCCCATTTATTGGAGCTATACCTCCAGTAGCTATGACAATTTTATACAGTCCTCAAAAAACTATATGGGTTATCGTATTTATATTTATATTACAGCAACTAGATGGAAATTTCATAGAGCCAAAGGTTATGGGCAATCAAGTTGGAATAGGAGCTATATGGATAATTTCTGCAATTTTAATAGGACAATCTCTTTTTGGTTTTATAGGTGTTTTTCTTTCAGTACCTGTAGCTGCTGTTGTAAAAACTTCTATTGATAAATATATTGACAAGAGATTGCAATAATTTCTGTCTTTTATAATTTTAAAAATTAATTATTATCTATTACATTACTATGAAAAAATGAAATTAACTCTTGGCAAAGAATATATGCTAAGAGTTAGTTTCATTTTCTGATACAAAGCTTTAATTTTTTATATGTAATACTTTACATTTACTGATTATTTGAGTTCTGAGAATTTCCTCCACTATCTGACCCTCCACTATTTTCTGATGAAGGTGGAGTTGGTGTCGGTGTTGGATTGCTTGTATTTGGTTTTTCTTGATTTTGAGAAGAATCGTTGTTAGTTACATCTTTGTTATTATTTGAAGTTGTATTTTTGTTTTTGGAATTAGATTTATTACTTTTACTCTTTTCACTATAGGAAGATTTCTTTGCTTCTGATTCCACTCTATACCTATCTTCTCCAGCTGTGTCTTTTGCCTTTTTCTTTCGTTCTTCCTCTGCTTCATTCTGTTCTTTTTCTAATTTAGTCAATTCCTCTTTCTTTTTAGATGCTTCATTTTTAATAACAGATGATCCATTTTTGATTTTCTCTATAAGCTTAAGTTCTTTAATTGCATCCTCATAATTTGTAGCTTTTTCAAATTCATCTACATTTAACATTCTCATAGATTGCATATACATAGCTCTTGCATTTTCATTAGCGCTATCTTCTTCTAATGCAGAGGATAATGCTTCCATAGCTTTTTTATAGTCATGTTTCTCTAAATATATTTTTCCTTGTTCAGTTGAGCTTATTTCATCTTTTTTATTAAATGAACATCCTACAAGAAATATAGATAATATCGATATCAATAAAATTACTCTTCCTCTCATTAAATCCCTCCTTGTCATATACTTTAAATTTTATCATAATCAAGAAGTTTTTAAAATAATTTATATTTATTACAAGAAAATTGTTAATAAAACAGAAAATAAGTAGATATGACTTGAATAACTATAACAAACTAAAAATTAGTTTAAATCTATAGATATATCATCTAATCTACTTATTTTAAAATTCAATATTTAATTCTTCTTCTATATTTCTAAAGATAATAAATCTTCATAACTTTGTCTTTTACAAATTATCTTGTCATTTCCATCAAATACTGATACCACTGCTGCTCTTGGTATTTTATTATAATTTGAAGACATTGAATATCCATATGCACCTGTTGATGTTGTTATAAGTACATCTCCACTTTTTATATCCATTATATCTATATCTCCAATTAATATATCTCCACTTTCACAACATTTACCAGCTATTGTTACATGATTCATAGTTTCATGGTTAATCTTATTTACAATACTACATTCGTAATTAGCTTGATATAGTGAAGGCCTTACATTGTCTGTCATACCACCATCTACACTTACATAAACTCTAACATCTTTTATATCTTTTATTGAACCTACTGTATACAATGTACTTCCTGCATTTGCAACTATTGATCTTCCTGGTTCTATTACCAATGTAGGTACTTCTATTCCAAGCTCTTTACAAGAATCTTCTGCTTTAGTGATTATAGTTTCACAGAATTCTCTTATAGTTTTAGGTTTATCACCTTTACTATAATAAACACCTACTCCTCCACCTAAGTCAATTTCTGTCAACTGTATATTAAACTTTTCTTTTATTTCTTTTACTAAATTCATCATTATATCTACCGTATCTATGTATGGTTCTACATCAAATATTTGTGAACCTATATGAGCATGAAGACCTACCAATTTAATATTTGTGTAATCATTCAATTTTTCTATTGCTCTAAATAAATCTCCATTTACTAAAGCAAAACCAAATTTAGAATCTATTTGACCTGTTTTTATATAATCGTGTGTATGAGCTTCTATACCAGGCGTTATTCTAAAATATATTTCTTGAGTTTTTCCCTTCTCTTCACATAATTTTTCAATTAAATCTAACTCATAGAAATTATCTACTACAAATTTACCTACCCCTAAATCTAATCCCATATTTATTTCTTCCTCTGTTTTATTATTTCCATGAAAGAAAACTTTTTCCATAGGAAAATTTGATTTGTAAGCTGTATATAATTCCCCTCCTGAAACTACATCCAGACACATATCTTCTTCATTTATAAGATTACACATATAAAGAGGTAAAAATGCCTTCCCTGCATAAGCAACTTTATTTTTTCCATCTTTAGCTTTAAAATGTTTTATATATTCTCTACAATTTTGTCTTACTAAGTCTTCGTCAAATACATATAATGGAGTTTGATATTTTTTACTAAGCTCTAGACAGCTTACTCCTCCAATATATAATTCATTATCTTTTACAGTCATAGTTCCATGAAGTTTCATAATATCCTCCCTAAGTTTTATATATTAAATACTTCTGCTATTTTCTCAATAGCTACTTGTTTATCATCAGAATTTATGGCACAAGTTATACGAATTTCTGATGTAGTTATAAGTTTTACCATTATACCATTTTCATTAAATATCTTAAATACTTTAGCAGCAACTCCAGAAGTATTTTTCATACCAAGGCCTACCAAAGAGAATTTAGTAATGTTATTATCAATTACTACATGCTCTTCATTTGTATATTTAGATACTATCTTTTTGCACTCTCCTAATTCTTCTTTTGGAACTGTAAATGATACACTTATTTTATCTAAAATAGGTGCAGTTTGACTTATCATATCTACACTTATTCCAATAGTTGCTATATCTTCAAATAAACTAGATATATTTTCTACCTTAAAATCTTTTATTGTTATAGAGCTGTCATCATCACTAGTAGCTAATCCTGTTATTACTTTATCCTCTAATTTCATGTCTTTTCCCCCTCTTATATATGTTCCTTTTACTGTACCACATGTACGTCCAACATAAATTTCAACACCATATTTTTGTGCAAGCTCTATACTTCTTGAATGCATTACTTGTGCTCCTAAACTTGCTAATTCAAGCATCTCTTCATATTCAATCTCATCAAGTTTACTTGCCTTTGCATATTTTCTTGGGTCTGTAAAATAAATTCCATCAACATCTGTATATATCTCACATTTACCATTTAGTTTAACCGCAAGAGCTACAGCAGATGTGTCTGAACCACCTCTTCCAAGAGTAGTTACATCACCATCTTCATTGATTCCCTGAAATCCAGTTACTATTACAACATTACCTTCATCTAAACTATTTTTTATTCTATTTACATTTATATCGTCAATTTGAGATTTTCCATGAAGTCCACTTGTTTTTATATTTAATTGATAAGCATTATAGCTTATAGCTTTACAGCCAAGCGCATTTAATGCTATCGATAATAAAGATGCTGAAATCATTTCTCCAGTAGACATCAAAGCATCTAACTCTCTTTTACTAGGTTCATTACTCAATGCTTTTGCCAAGCTTATATATTCATCTGTTGATTTTCCCATAGCAGATACAACTATTACCATTTGTGGATTTTCTTTTCTTCTTTCTATTATATTTTCTGCAATTGACTTTATTTTGTCAGTATCTGCAACTGAACTTCCCCCATATTTTTGGACAATTATACTCATGCCTTTTCCCCCTCAAGCTAAATTTTGATAAATAAAAACGCCCAAAGGTATACTTTGGACGTGTGAACTTCATAGACCAAGTAACCTTGTAGCTCACCACTTTAAAAGTGACAGCCTTATGCATATTCTGCATAAGTCCAGAAAACTTGTTTGTCAACAACTTTTCTTCGGCTATAGACCCTTTCATCAATCATCAACACTTACCAGCTACTATTGATTACTCTTGAATATAGCTACCTCTACCCTAGGCTCATTATTATTAATTAATTTATTAATATAGTTTTATCATATTCTATATAATATTGCAACAATTTTTTTACAAAATGTGGTAAATCAAAAAATTTATTTTCTAAAAATATCTTATATACAATTAAATAGTTTATTTAATCCTAAATCTATAAAATTTATACTATACTCATTATCTTCTCTCTCTAAGTCATTTAATTCAGATAAATTATCTGGTGTAACCACCAAAATATTTGGTACTCTAAAAAATGGAATTGTAGATTTATCTATTTTTCTAGAGAGATTCTCATATTTGGAAACATCTATTTCATTATTTAAATCAACATCTACCAATACCTGCTTTATATTGCCAAATTGATCTGTATATTCAATAAATAAATCATATTTCACAGCATCTACACTAACATTTCGGTAAAATCTTTTTACATCACAACCTGCAGTATTAATTCTAACAACTAATTCTGACCCTACTAGAGCCTTTATTAAATCATCCCCCTTAAAAAGCTTACTACCATTCAAATAGTAAACATATGAGAGGTCCTTATAGTTACGATAATCCACATCACATGGATATTTTTTTAATGTATACTCACTACACATTTTTCTCAATGTTTTTTTGAAGTTTTTTTTATTGTATCTTTTTTGGTCTCCATAAATTTTTCTAAATTGAGATTCTGTAACACATCTAACCCTGCTAATTAAAAGCAATATCTCTTTTTCCATATTTGTCATAGTACATTCTCCTTGAAGTATTATTTGCAAAGTTGTACTAATATTATATTAAATTTATGACATTAAATTTACAAAGAATTAAAATAAAATAGCTAATTTTTATAGAATTTATTTCTATAAAAATTAGCTATTAATGCACTAAAAACTATCTACAGTTTTTTTGACTAAGTTACACATTACTTTGATTTTCAGAACCTTTCGAATTTGTATCTTCATTAGTTCCTGTTTCTTGTTTTGCTTTTTTATCATCAAAATTTGCAATATTTAAGTTATCAAATTCTGACATTTCAATTACACCAGATTCTTCTTTTGAATATGATATTTTGACTTTGTCTCCAACTTGAGTCAATGGTAATTCGCTAGATACTTTTGAGGTAGCTTTAAATATTATCTCTTTATTAGAATCTAAAGTCACATAATAATTAGTATTTCCTCCTCGCACATCAGGACTTATTCTAGTTACTACACCTTCTATAACTTCATCTTTCATATCATTATCAAGTTTTAAGTCATTACCTTTAGATTCTAATGAATCTTTATAGTTTCTTAAAGCTTCATTTTTATCTTCCCCTATACCAAGTACATTATAATCTTCAACAGATACAAAGGCTACTCTCTTTACAAGACCAGCTTTATCTTTTAAAGATGATACATATGTTGGCTGACCTAATATATTGTACATTACAGGGAATGTAGCTTCATAATTCTTTTCTTGAACATTACCTTCAGCTGATTTCATCGCTGCTGTCTCAGTTGCTCCTGGCTGCTTATACAGTCTAGCTTCTTTAGTTCTAGAATCAACAAGCATAAATCCAATTGTAGATTCATCTCCACCAGAGGATGTTATACCTGTATACCAATATGACCTATTGTCATTACCATAAACTAGTGATGTTCCTTCTGTTGGCACTAGTACTCCTTTTTCTGATATAACAGAATTCAAAAATCCATTGACATAAACACCCCAGTCTTGAATTTGGTCTGTTACAAATTTTTGTGGTTGTATTCTATCTACCCATTTAGGTGTATTTTTAACATTATAGACATTTATTTTTCCAGTTTCTGCATCAACAGTAGCTATGCCTGTAGCATTTGCTCCTCCATAACCAATTTTATGTTCATATAAACTTACAACCCAATAAGGTCTTCCTTCATCATTTATTTCAAGAGTAAAATCTGTCATACCTACATTTACAATACCATGTATGTATAAATGTCTTTGTAAATCTTGATGTAAATAAGCTTCTGGTTGATATACTATCTTTATTGGTTTTCCATCTATTTCTTGAACTAGTTGTACATCTTGAGGATTACTTGCTGATACCTTCACATATCCACTTGTACCACTTAAAGATGTCACCCATTTAATTATATCTCTATGCACAAGAGGTGCTACCCAGTACAACTCTCCATCCACATTTTGTATATGAAACTTTCCTAATTTTGATACACTACCTATGGCTGGAACTTCTCCAAGTTTTTTATCACCTAATTTCATGGCCATGTCTTCATCTACAAGACGAATGTCATTTACACTGACAGGACTCATATCATCAGTAAATTTACTTTCAGTCACCTTTCCTAATAAATCTTTATAGGCTTTTGCATGCAGTACAGGTGTAGAGGCTATGAAAGGTACAACTACGACATACACAAGTAAAGCTATTGCTATTGAAAAATTATATTTAGCAAGTTTAGATGTTCTTTCATTTCTATCTAGCATCATATCTAATATTCCTGCTACAACAAAAAATATTATTCCTACTGAAAATAAAGATGTGAAGTCCAGTCTAAGTACAGGTAATTTAATAAATGCGTAAATTGCTACAATTATGAGTGAAACTCCATATGTTTTAAGATATCGTTTCATTTAATACTCCTCTCTATAAAATATTATTATTACTATTATATCCATATATTTACAAAAAATAAATATTTATCATATTTATTATGTATTAAGATATCTTTATACTTTTATGCTGCTGTTTATTTATTTCTATTCGATATATATATCAAAAAAATATTATAATTGTTCAAATAACGACAGAAAATCAAAAACTGAAGAAAGTGTTCTAACTAAGATTTACGAATTCTTAATCCTCTCGAAGTTAAACTACCATCTTCAGCCTAATTATTTAGCAATATTTTTATATGATAAATTTTAAAATAGATTTTTTATATGTTTGCCATTTTGGATACATAAGAATGCTGCCTAGAATTATATTCTGACAATAAACCTTCATACTCTAAAGTTAAACCATTTAAATTATAAAAATCATTTGGTGTTACTTCAAATGCTTCTTTATTCAAAATATCTATTTCACTTTTTTCTAACATATCAGCAACAAAGTTTGAACATACGTATTTATATTCAACTTTTCTGTGAATATTCATAGACAAATATATCAATGCCATTATATCATAATAGTAATCTTCTCTATAATCACTAATTAATTTTATATTTTTAAATAGATTTTCATATTGTAAATTATCTACTTCTAATGAATATACTCTACATACAGTATTTTTTCTTATAGCATATAAGCCTTGATTTATATTTTCTTCAACAAAGCCTCCAATAAATGGATTCCTTGGATTTAATCTTCCAAAAGAATACATTGGCTTTAAATTTTCATTTAATGATATTGACACATGTGTATACAGTTTTTTACTTATATTTCTTATTAAATAAGATAATACAGTTCCTGTATATGTTGTTACAATATAAATTTTATTCATCATTTCCCCCCAATCTAGTAATTAAATAATATTATACACTTACAACTTAATGTCATAAAATATTCTAACATAATAAAGGCTATTTTACAAATTTTGATTTTAAAGTGCTTTAATATTATATAAAATATAATAAAAATATAAATATAAATTTTCTATATTTTTAACCAACAGATGTTTTCTTTAAATTAATCAAATGATTTAGTATATCCTGAGCTTTTCCAGAATCCTTTAGATAACCTAATGCCCCATTTATTTGTGATTTTAAATCTATTTCTACTTCCATATCCAAATCAACATTTCCTTTTTTTACAGATATATTTTTAAGTGTTACTGGATAAAGATAACTTTTCTCTAAAGTAATTTTATTTCCATTAACCTCAAATGGAACCTTTTTATTGTAATTACTTAGTATTTTTTCTAGCATTTTATCACTTATTTTAAATTTTCCAATCCTTACATTTTCAAGACTTACAACCAAATCTTCATTTTTTAAAGTGGGTTTTAGTTCAAGCTCATATTGGCTATTGATTAGACCAAAGACCTTATATGGACCTGCCACTTTTATTTTTCCATCCTTCATCTCAACAAAATTATTTTCAAATTCTTTAATTCCATGTTTATTCATTAATGTATATATTAGGTTTCTAAACTCTTCTTCTGAAACAGATACTTTTCCAACCATTCTAAGTGGATTTTTTACTATTTCCATAGAATTTATATATGAACCTTTTGATAAATACTCTTCGTCTATGATTTTATTATTTTGTGAACTAACATCATATCTCTCTTTTGGTGTTAATGTGTATACAACAATACCTGTTAACACTAAAATAATAACTATTAAGCTTAATATAATCTTTGCAATCCTTCCCATAATCGTCTCCTTTACAAATCTGTCAACAGATTTAAAATAAATTTAGATAACTAACTTCACATAATATTCTTAACAATATACATATTATAATACAGTCTTTTAAAGATTAATTCAACTAATCTGCTTTTTTGTAAATAAACTGTAAAAAAACATGTTTTTAGTATAAAAGTTAATATTTTGCATAATACTCTTAATTACACCTTTATTTTTTTCTAATCTTGGATTAAAATTAATATTATGCAATACAGTGTAGTGTTCTGTATTATAAGCAAATTAAACAGGAGGTATAAAAATATGTCAAATGAAACGAACTCATCTAACTTTATAAAAAATATTATTATAAATGACCTAGAAACAGGAAAACATGACAGTATAATAACTCGTTTTCCACCTGAACCAAACGGATATTTACATATTGGTCATGCAAAAAGTATATGTCTTAACTTTGGACTAGCTAAAGAATTTAATGGAAAGGCTAATTTAAGATTTGATGATACAAATCCATTAAAAGAAGATGTTGAATATGTAGAATCCATAAAAGAAGATGTTAAGTGGTTAGGATTTGATTGGAATGAATTAAATTTTGCATCTAACTATTTTGATGAAATGTATAAAAGAGCTTTAGTCCTAATAAAAAAAGGTAAAGCTTATGTGTGTGAATTAACACAAGAAGAAATGAGGGAGTATCGTGGTACTCTGACTGAGCCTGGAAAAGAAAGCCCTTATAGAAATAGAACTATTGAAGAAAACCTAGATTTATTTGAAAGAATGAAAAACGGTGAATTTAAAGATGGAGAAAAAACATTAAGAGCTAAAATAGATATGTCTTCTCCAAATATAAACCTTAGAGACCCAATTATATACAGAATAGCTCATTCAACACATCATAATACAGGAGATAAATGGTGTATATATCCTATGTATGCTTTTGCCCATCCAATTGAAGATGCAATTGAAGGAATAACTCACTCTATATGTACTTTGGAGTTTGAAGACCAAAGACCTCTTTATGACTGGTTTGTCAGAGAATGTGAAATGGAAAATGTACCTAGACAAATAGAATTTGCTAGACTTAACATAAACAATACTGTTATGAGTAAAAGAAAATTAAAACAACTTGTAGATGAAGGTATTGTTGATGGTTGGGATGACCCTCGTGTTCCTACTATATCTGGGATTAGACGTAAGGGATATACTGCTGAAGCTTTACGTAATTTTTGTAGTGAAATAGGAGTATCAAAAGTTAACTCTACAGTGGACAGTCAAATGCTTGATTATTTCCTAAGAGAAAACTTACAACCAAAGGCTCCACTTGCTATGGGAGTTTTAAAACCTTTAAAATTAGTTATAACCAACTACCCAGAAGATAAAGTTGAAATGCTTGAAATAGAAAATAATGCTAAGGATGAATCTCAAGGTAAAAGATTAGTTCCTTTTTCTAGAGAATTATATATAGAGCAAGATGATTTTATGGAAGAACCAGTTAAAAAATATTTCAGATTTTTCCCAGGAAATGAAGTTCGTTTAAAAGGAGCTTATTTCGTAAAATGTACTGATGTAATTAAGGATGAAAATGGAAATGTAGTTGAAATACATGGTACCTATGACCCTGAAACTAAGAGTGGTTCTGGATTTACAGGTCGTAAAGTAAAATCTACAATACATTGGGTTGATGCTAAATCAGCTATACCATGTGAATTTAGATTATTTGAGCCATTGATTCTTGATGATTTACCTGAAAATGAAGGAAAGCATTTCTTAGAACAAATAAATCCTAATTCTTTAGAAATATTACAAGGTTTTGTTGAGCCTACACAAGTAAAAGATGCTAAACCTTTTGATAAATTCCAATTTGTTAGAAATGGGTTCTTTAGTATAGATAATAAGTATACAACTAAGGATAAGCTTGTGTTCAATAGAATAGTTCCTCTAAAAAGTTCTTTTAAACCTGTTAAATAATTTTTATAACTAAAAAATGAAGACTTAAAATATAAATTACTTCTACTATAAATAAATTTAGTTAGAAGTAATTTTTTATTTTAGCCTTCATCATTTATTTTAAATAATTAACTTTTTCCACTACAGATTCCCATAACCTCTATTCCATCTTTTATACATTCTATATTGAGAGGAAAATCTGGACCTTTTTCACCATCAATATCTGTTATAAGAGAATCTTTACATTCTATATCTACTTTTTTAGTTTTAAAATATAATATTTCATTTCCATTATATTGGTCTAAGTAATCACCTCTAAGCACACTTATCAAAACTGGTATTGATTTTGGAATTGGCATTCCTTTAAAAATAATTACGTCTAAATATCCATCATCTATTTCAGCTTTATATGCTAAATTTATATTTCCTGCTGTTTTTCCATTAAAAATCAGCATAAGATACATATCTCCATCATAATTCATCTCTTTGGAATATACTTTTATCTTAAACTTCCTCATATACAATGCTTCTTCTATTCCCTTTATATAATAAGAAATTCTTCCAAACGAATTCTTTAAGTCTGTGCTTATTCTTTGTGATACATCAGTAAACATACCTGCACTTGCGACATTTATAAAGTATTTATTATTTACCTTCCCTATGTCTATTTTCTTTGGCTTTGAATTTATGATTTCCTTTATAGCTTCTTTTATATCAAATGGAATTTGAAGAGCATTTGAAAAATCATTTGCAGTTCCTGTAGGTAAAATTCCAATTGGAATCTTTATATCTAACTCTTTCATTGAATTTACAACTAAATCTATAGTTCCATCACCACCTGCTATTAGTATATGGTCATAGGAACTATCCACTTCTTTAAATGCATTGTTTACAGGTTCTTTAATATTCAATCTATAGGGTATCAATAAATAATTTTGTTCTTGATATAATTCTATAATAGTATCTAAATTTGATAATATTTTTTTTTCACCTGAATTAGGATTGTATATAAGTTTTACTTTTTTCATTATTTCTCCTTACTTATTTTATTCTTTTAATATCCAAAGTCTTCGTTTAAGAAAATTACATGTATTCTTTCTGGTGCCAATTGTCTTTTTATAAGTGTATAGCTACAGCAGATTCTTCCTGGACTTGAACAATCTATACATATGCCAGTAGTCTTACATCCAGTATTTGTATTCAGCCTCTTGCAATTTGCTGGAGCAGCAATTGTTTTAGTTCTTTTTATAGCTTCATCTACATCTTTAACTATTTTATTTGCACCTGCTACAACTATTACTTTATCTGGTCCATATATCATAGCAGCTACTCTATTTCCATTTCCATCTAAATTGTAAAGCTCTCCATCTTCTGTTATTGCATTAGTACTTGTAAAATAAGCATCTGCACAAAATGATTTTCTGTATATTTCTTTCATTTCTTCTGGTTTAATATCTTTTGCATATCTATCAAGAAAATCATATTTTTCTCTTATAAAATCAATCACTCCTGTTTCAAATAAAGTCATAGAGCCTCCACAACCTACTAGAGAACCTACTTCTACTATTTCTTCAATTTTTTTAAGAAGCTCTTCTTTATTATTTACTAGATACCCTTTCATATTATTGTTTTCTAGAGATTTTATTGTTTTTTCTATTCTTTTTTCTTTAAGCCAATTTAGATTTTGATCCATCTCAACTTCCCCCTTATTTTCAATATGTATTAGTTTATTATAAATTTTATTTTCTTTATAATTTTATTTTAGTACATCTAAAAAAAAATACAATATAAAACTTTAAATAAATTTCCCATAAATTTCTTTATAGGACTAACTCATAATTTATAATTAAAAAGGAAAGTAGATGTGTTTTTCTACTTTCCCTATATTGTATGTAGTATTATATATTTTCTGAAATCTATATATTAATTATATGCTTTATTTTATTGAATATCGCAATTAATTTAAGTGTAATATCATATTCTTTTTTAAACATATAAATTGTATTATTAAGTTTATTATATCCAATTTTAATAAATAATGTCCTAATTTGATGAAGAAGATGCTATAGCTGCACTTGTAGCGGCCATTACACAAGCAACTTGAATAGCAATAATAATATTTAAAAATATATTATTAGATATAGAATCTATATTATTCTCTTTTTGTATTGAATCTGCATAAATAGAAGCCACAATAGCAGAACTAATCATTACTCTATTGCTTTTTCCTAAAGACCAATTTCCAAAGCCTTTTTCTTCTTTAAGTCTATTTGAAACATCTTTTATATTTTCTATTATTTCATTTTCTTTATAATCTAATAACGAAATTGCTCCTATTATTGGATACCCATAATAATTTAACTTACAATCATTTTCTTTAAATGCTTTTTTAAGTTCAATAGTTTTTTTACATTTACCCATAGTTCTATCT
>NZ_JAGWCS010000098.1:0-15232 GCF_020657705.1 Clostridioides sp. ZZV15-6598
TTAGTATACCCCATATTTATAAAAATGTTAAACTATTGTATGTATAATATTTTTCCAAGAAAAAATATTGCGAACTTTTTGTACTTGATATATAATAATATAAATAAAAACACGAATAAAACACGAATGTTTTGCAAGAAAAATTCATAAATATAAGGGTAAATGAATTTTATCTTGTATATTTAATAAAATAAAATTTACACAAAAATCATAGGAGAGTGAAAAGATGGAGAGTTTATTATATGTAATAGAGAAAGATAAGCATACCAATGAAGAGATAAGGGAAATCCTAAAGAGCAATAAAAACATAAGATTCGTTTCTTTAATGGGAGTTGACTTAGGAGGAAATGCAACAGACGAAAAAATTCCTGTAGAATTATTTTTAGAGGATATAGATAAATTCTTAGAATCAGCTATACAAACTGATGGTTCAAGTGTTGAGCTTTACAATATAGCAACA
The DNA here is from genome assembly GCF_020657705.1 of Clostridioides sp. ZZV15-6598. Classification (NCBI taxonomy): domain Bacteria; kingdom Bacillati; phylum Bacillota; class Clostridia; order Peptostreptococcales; family Peptostreptococcaceae; genus Clostridioides; species Clostridioides sp. ZZV15-6598. Next base: position 461 of record NZ_JAGWCS010000098.1, read on the forward strand.
CTAAATAATGCAAAAGTAGACTTAATGCCAGATAAAAGTTGCCATTGGTATGTAGATTACAATATGGAATACATAGATGAAGAAGCAGGGTTACCTGTAGGAACATTAAAGATACCTGCATTTCTAATACATGATAATAAAAAAGTATGTTCTAGGGGAATTCTTCAAAAAGCAGATAAATATTTTAAGAAATCTATGTTTGAAATATTTAGAGAATATCCACATGTAATAAACAATATAGGAATAAAATCAGTAGATGATATAGAAGAAATAATGCTAACAGCAGCTACAGAACTTGAATTTTGGGTTAACACTCCTGAAGATAAAGCTGACTTAGAAAAATTATATGTATCACAAAGCTTAAAAGAACAATACTGGAAAAGAACTCATGGTATTATAAGAACTTGTCTGGAACAAAGCTTAATAATACTTCAAAAGTTAGGTGTAAGCCCTGAAATGGCTCATAAAGAGGTTGGAGGAATTCAAAGTTCTATAAGTATAGATGGAAAGACAAACCATGCTATGGAGCAATTAGAGGTTTCTTGGAAGTTTTCTACACCATTACAAGCAGCAGACAATGAATTATTAGTAAGAGATGTTATAGAAGATGTGTTTACATCACATGGATTAGAAGTTACATTTAAAGCAAAGCCAATTCATGGAGTTGCAGGAAGTGGTGGACATACACATGTAGGAGTAAGTGCAAAATTAAAAGATGGAAGTATCAAAAACTTATTTGCTCCAAAAGATTTAAAAGAAGATTATCTAAGTGAATTAGGGTATGGAGCTCTTATGGGACTTCTTTATAATTATGAAGTATTAAATCCAATTGTAACAGCTTCTAATGATGGATTTAATAGACTAGTTCCTGGATTTGAAGCGCCTGTATGTATAGTTACATCTTTAGGCCATAGTTATGAAATGCCATCTAGAAATAGGTCAGTACTTGTTGGGTTAATAAGAGATATAAAGAATCCAAAGACTGTAAGATTTGAGTTAAGATCACCAAGTCCTCTATCTAATACTTATCTAGTAATAGCAGGATGTTATCAAACAATGTTAGATGGTATAAAAGCAGCAGCTAAGAGTGGACTTAGTACTAAAGAACTAGAAAAAGAATTATCTAAAAATGTGGGAGAAGAAAGTTTCTATTTAGAAAAAGACAGAGCATATAGAGATGAAAATGATGTATTTGAACATTATAATTTAGAAGAAAGAAATACAAGATTTGGAACACCTCCAGCAACAGTTTATGAAAATATGAAAAACCTAGAAATATATGCTTCTAAATTAAAATCTTTAAAACAAGGTGATGTATTTACTGATAGTATAATAGAATCATTTAAAGTTGGGGCAATAGATAAGTGGCAAAAAAAATTAAAAACTAGAATAATAGAAGCTGGAATTCAAAAGATAAGAAGTATTGTAAAAGTACACACAAAAGAAAATATGGATGCACTTGATGAAGTAGTTTGGAATTCAATATCAGACTTAAAGTTTAATATTATGAAAGATACTTTAACTAGAGAATCACTATTTACTAGAGTAAGAGAAGCTGTAGAAAACAAAGATTATCAAACTGCTTCGGATTTACAAATAGAACTAAAGAGAAGCATGGAAGAAATACAACAATTATATATGCAATACAAGAAAAATATATATTAAGATAATAATAATTTGATTTTGATATTATAAAGGCAATTAAGTATGATAAAATCATTTTGAGTTAAATCTCAAATGTAAAAACCATGCTCAATTGCCTTTAATTTTTGATTTTAAGTTTTACAATAAAATAATCTAAATTAATTATATTGATTATCTATTAATTCTGATATATAATCAGCAATTTCATCTGGATGAATGACTGTTTTAAATTCTTCTAGATTCTTTTTCATAAAATTTATTATAGGGTCAAACTCATTTGATACTAATTTATAAAATATATTTTTTAGGTCTAGGTCATCGCTATAAATCATTCCAAGGCCCTTATCTATTATAAATTTGGCATTTTCAATTTCTTGACCAACCTTTGGCATTTTAACAAGTACTGGAGTTTGAGACTGGATTGCTTCAAATATAGTTGCTCCTCCAGGTTTAGTCAACATTAAGTCACATTCTTCTATCAGATTATACATATCATTTACAAATCCAAGTACCTTTATATTTTTTAGAGGTTTTTTATAAGTTAAATTATCATATAGTTTTTTATTTTTACCTGTAACTATTGTAATCTCTATGGAATTAATATGTTCTTCAATGAAGTCATCTATCCAATGCATAAAATCCTCATCTATATCAAATAGACCTCTTCCTCCACCTAAAAGCAATAATCTATATTTTCCACAACACGGTTCTTTACTTTCAATCTGGAATCTTTTGTCTACAGGAACTCCAGTAACTTTTATGGAATCTGGATTTATTCCCTTTTGAAAAAATCTATTTTTTATCTCTGGAGATGGAACAAAATATAAATCTGTATTTTCAAAAATCCATTCCATACTGTCTACAACATCTGTGATAACTGTCAATGTTGGTATATTTATATCAGGGTTTTTTATCTTAAAATTATTTACACAAGCAGCAGCTAGTGGAAATGTAGAGATAATCAAATCTGGATTTATATCAGAAATATACTCAGAAAGTTTAGGTGTATATAATTTATGAGAGAAATCATGTCTTGAGTCAAACGATTTCTTAAAATAATAATAATAATTATATAATCCAGGAGTATATTTTGTATTGTTTTCATAAAGCTTTACCATAGGCTTATTCATCATAGGGATACTTGCATTTATAAAGTTTTGTATAACAACATTATAATTACTATATTTTTCAATTATACATTCTTTAACTGCTTTTGCAGCACTTATATGACCAGCACCAAATTGAGCTGTTAAGATTAATATAGTTTTATCTTCTTTTGTTTTAGACAATTTATCACCACTTTCATAAAATATATCTGATTAGAGTATTATACATTTACAGAAGAATTTAATCAATAATAATATTAAAAAATAACTATTGTGCAAAACATAGTACTGTGTTATTATGAAAGCATAAGAAGTTTTAACATAGTACCTTGTAAAACACAATACTGTGTATTTAAAGAAAGGATGAAGTATATGAACACACAATTTAGAAAGGGTGTTTTAGAAATTTGTGTACTTGCGCTAATATCTAAAAAGGATATGTATGGATATGAAATAGTACATAATATTTCTAAAGTAATAGATGTAAATGAAGGAACGATATATCCTATTCTAAGAAGACTTACAAAAGATTTGTATTTCGAAACATATATACTAGAATCTAATGAGGGTCCTGCTAGAAAATACTATAGAATAACTTCACTGGGAAAAGAAAATCTATCCAATTTGATGGAAGAATGGAGAGAATTTGTAAAAGCTGTTGAGATTTTAATAAGTGAAGATGAAGGAGGTAATGAACTTGAATAAAACTGAGTTTCTGGAAATTTTAAAGGATTATCTAAGAAAGGATTTTTCTGAGAGCGAAGTTGATGATATATTGAGAGATTATGAAGAATATTTTGTAGATGGAGTCATGGAAGGAAAGAGTGATATGGAGATAATATCATCACTTGGTTCACCAAAGTCTATAGCAAGAGAGCTTATTTTACAGACCAAAGAAAAGAATGCTGAAGAGGAAAAAATAATAAATACAGATGTTTTAAATGATAAGTTTAGTAAATTTAAATCAGATATGAAGAAAGGTTATTCTATATTAAAAGATGAGGCTAAGGAAAAGTATAATAAATCAAAAGAAAATATAGATGGAAAAATAATAAATAGAGATATATTAAATGATAAATTTAGTAAATTTAAATCAGATATGAAAAAGGATTATTCTGTATTAAAAGATAAATCAAAAGAAAATATAAATGATAAACTTGCACCAAGTATAGGAGCAAGTGCTGGAATATTATCTAGACAAGTTACAAAAGTATTATTAGCAATCTTATCTTTATTCTTGATTATTCCAGCATTTGCATTTGTATGTTTTATTATTTCAGTTGCTATTGGGTTAGTATGTTCATTAATTGCTTTTGTGATATCAATTCCATTTGTGATTAAATTTATTTCAATGGTTCCAGATATTACAATTTTCTGTATATTTGCGACTATAGCATTTATAGGTCTAGAGATACTGGCATGGCAAATTTTACTGTTTATTATAAAGTTAGGTAAGCAATTGTTAGGTAGTTATATAAATTGGATACAGAGAAAAAATGTTTATCTAGATGCAAATGAAAGTATGGAAAAAATAAATAAAGATACTTTAAGTGAGAAAGATTTAAATGAGTTTAGTAGTGAAGATTTAAATAAATGTAGTAATGAAGATTTATATGGTGATGATTATTGCAATATAGAAAAAGAAGAGAATATAAATGAATCTGATAATTACAAAGATGATAGTATAAATTTTGAGGCAATGTATAAAGAATTTGAAGATATAGATGAAAAGAAAGGAGAAGATAAACATGAATAAGAAACTTGCCATATTTGCTGCGGTTTTATTGGTAATAGGTATAATTGGAACAACATGGTCAGGAATTTTAGTTATGCCAAGCTTAATAAACTTTGGGCTAGAAAAAGAAGCTGAATTTAAAAAAGAAAACAAACTTTATCAAGAAAAAGTAAATATTGACAAGTTAGATGTGTCTGTTGACAATGTAAATGTTACGATAAAGAAACATTCAAGTGAAGATGTACGTGTGACAACAAGAGGAAATAATGAGTTTTACAAATATAATGTAACTTTGAAGGATAAGACATTGGTTGTAAAAGGTGAAAGAAAATATGAAAATCATATTAAAAAGATTAAAAATTTTGATCAATTTTTTAATATATCCATAGATAGCATGTTTTCAGGAGATTATAGAGAAATAGTAATCTATGTTCCAAATAATGTAGATATAGATGTATCAAGTGTAGGTTCATTTTTATCAGTATATGATAATGTAGCTTCCAATAATATAACATATAAGACTTCTTATGGAAGTTTTAAGAGGGTTATAACTGAAAGTAATATAAATAAGTTAGATACATTAAACTTAATATCTAGTAATAGTATTGATTTATCTACAAAATCAATTTTAGGTGTTAAAAATGTAAATATAGAATCAGAATCATTAGATATATCTTCAGAATATGAAGACATATTTGTCAATAATGTAGAGCAATATATACCTGAAAATATAAATATAAAGGAAAAAATGGGTAGAGATTCACATTATGATAATAACTTTAGCATATATTGTGATTTTCCAATTGCTAAAAACTTAGATATAGATGTTCCAAATTCTAAAGTAAGTCTTAATCTACCAGTAAATAAGTATAAGTTTAATTGCGACATAAAGTCTAAAGAAAGAATAGAAGCTATTAATGATGAAGCAGAAGAGTACAGTGATAGTTCAGATGGATATGAACACAGTGAAGAAAATCATAACTCATACAAAAATATAAGAGAAATAAAAGGGCTTTTAAATGAAAGCTTGTCTAATTTAGAACAAGAGTATACTATAAAAATAAATTCAAATAAATTAGAAATGTAAATAATTTATTGCTATAATTAATAAATTGACCTAAAAGTATAAAAATATAGTCTATACTATGGTATAATAAGTATCGAAATAGAATTGGGAGAGGGATACTTATGAATAAAATAGCAGTAAGTTTTTTAATAATTGCTACTACTTTATTGAGTACAGCATGTATGGATTATAAAGTTGACAAAGTAGAATTGGTTGATTCTAGAGATTCCGCGGTTGTAAAGAAAGGTGAGGATATCAAAGAAGAAACTGATACAATTAATCCAAAAAGAACAGCTAAAATACCTATAGAGATAGTTTCAAAGGATGATAAGATAGTAAAATACTTGCAAATAGATGAAGAAAGTACATTAAAAGATAAACTACAATTAATCTTAGATACTTTATCACATGAGTATTTTAATGGTTTAGATATGGAAGTAGAAGTTCAGGAAAAAGATAGTCTAGTTAAGATAAACTTAGTTGAACCTGATGAAAAGGGGAGAGTTTCTTGGAAAGAAGATTATTTAAATGAACAAAATATAATATATACTATAAATAATATTATCAAAAATGTCATTCAAGAAGATGATAATAGTATTTGGATTGAAGAAGTAGAGATATACTACAATGGAGAATTAATAGAGTTAACATAAGAAATGATGTGTTTTATTTAAAAGCACATCATTTTTTTTTATAATTTTTTAATTCTTATAAAATCCTTATATTTATGATTTAGAATGATTCTTGTAAATAAGTTTGACAAAAGAAAGGATGAAAATTATGAGTAATTATATTTTGGAAGTAAAAGGAGTTTCTAAAAAATTTAAGGAGCAGGCTGCAGTTAATAATATTTCAATTGCAATTAAACATAATTCTATTTATGGATTATTGGGACCAAATGGAGCTGGAAAATCTACTTTATTAAAAATGATAACAGGAATCTTAAATCCCACTTCTGGGAAGATATTATTTGAAGGGCATAGATGGACTAGAAAAGACTTAGCAAACATTGGGTCTCTTATTGAATCACCTGCTATATATGAGAATTTAACAGCAAGAGAAAATCTAAAAGTTCATACTACATTACTTGGTCTTCCTGACTCTCGTATTGAAGAAGTTTTAGAGGTTGTTGATTTAAGAGATACTTTTAAAAAGCGTTCAGGTCAGTTTTCTCTAGGTATGAAGCAACGTCTTGGCATTGCTATTGCATTATTAAATCACCCAAAACTTTTAATTTTAGATGAGCCTACAAATGGACTTGACCCTATTGGAATTGAAGAACTTAGAGAATTGATTCGTTCTTTTCCAAAGCAAGGAATTACAGTTATTTTATCAAGTCATATTTTATCTGAGGTTGAGCAAGTTGTAGATGAAATTGGAATAATTTCTAATGGAGTAATAGGGTATCAAGGAGAAGTATCAAAGGGACAAAATTTAGAAGAACTTTTTATGAAAGTTGTAGCTGAAAATAGAAAGAGAGGTAAATAACATGGAAAGATTTGTTAGAGCAGAATTCCTAAAGATGAAAGGAACTTTTGGAATGAGATTGTCTTGGATAGCCCCAATATTTTCTATACTTATCTGTTTTGGACTAGGTGGAGGACAAAATGGTGCTTACAATTGGTGGTATACTATGTTTCTTCCAGGAGCAATAACTTTGATTTGTTCTTTAGTAGTACAAAAAGATGAAAAAAAGAAGTATCGAGGTGTATTGTCATTGCCAGTTGACAAAAAAAATATCTGGACTGGAAAAATACTTTATTGTACCATTATACTTTGTATATCTTCAATTATTTTCATGATAGGGATAGTTTTTATTGGAGTAGTTTATAAGAAAACTATTTTAATAAATCAAAATATTATTGGAACTATAGTACTTATCTTACTATTTATGTGGCAAATTCCACTTTGTATGTTTTTAGCTTCAAAATTTGGTTTGTTTATTACAGTTTTAATAAATATGTTTTTCACTGTATTTGGAGTAGCTGTTTTTTCAACTACAAGTTCATGGTACTTATTTCCATATTCAATTCCATCAAGATTAATGGCTGCGGTATTGCATATTTTACCAAATGGACTTCCTGTACCAGAAGGAAATGAACTTTTAAGCACTAATGTCATTTTACCAGGGATATTAATATCTATTGCTTTATTTATACTATTTACTTTAGCTACAAGTGCTTGGTTTAAAAATAGAGAGGTGAAATAATATGGCACAACTAATAAGACTATTTAATTCTGACTTGATAAAACTAAAAAGAACTTACATAGTACTAATACACTTTTGTATTGCATTAGTAGGGATAGGCTTATTTTTAGGATATTACAATATTTCAGGTTATGATAGTATATCAAAGATAGTAGCATATTTACAAGTTATAGCTATAGCTTTTCCTTTGTTATCAAGTATTATGTGTTCAATGTGCGTTGAACAAGAATATTACTCAGGAAATTATAAGCACATACTAACATCATCTAATCCAAAATACCTTACACTTATAAGTAAATATATAATTTTAATATGCCTTGGTTTTGGAGCAACATTAGTTTCTGTGTTAGGTTTTGAATTTGGCATAGATACTATTTTTAATGATAATCATTTTACACTAAGTTTTTATATGATTTCAATTTTAATTTTAGTAGGAAGTAATCTATTTGAATATATATTACATTTATTCTTAAGTTTGAGATTTGGAAAAGGAGCATCAATTGGAGTAGGTATAGTGGAGACTTTACTTTCAGCACTATTACTAACTGGACTAGGAGATGGTATATGGCAGTATATTCCTTGTGCATGGGGTGTTAGATTTGTAAGTGTTTGGGCATCTTTTTCAAGTTCTAAAGAAATTGAATCAATTCAAGAGTTTCAGTCAATAGGTTTAATTTGTGGATTTGCAACTATTTTTGCATTTGTAATTTTATGTATATGGTTCTCTAAATGGGAAGGTAAGAAGTCTGAAGAATAAAATAACTAATTGTTTATTTAGATTATTTGTATTATTATATTATAGTATAATTTGATAACATAAAAGAGATGAAAATAATCAGATATATAGTTGCTTAGGTGTTAATTAAACTGTTTGGAGGATATGATACGAATGTTTCGGAAAAAAAAGTCTAATAATAAAAAAGTTGTAAAGTTAAGAACTATTTTTATAAGATATTTATCTGTATTCTTTGTTACAACAATTACTTTGGGAGTTCTTTTAGTAGTTTTGTTTTCTGTGTTATTATCATTAGGAGTAGTGTTGCCATCCAATTATACAGAAAAGCAAATCTACAAATATAAAGATGAAATTATTTCAAGTGAAAAAGTAACTAAAGATATAATACCAGATTTTTGTGACTATGGAATCTATACTTTAGATGGTAAATTGACTTCGGGAACTTTTAATAATGAAGAAGCAAAAAAAACTTGGAATTTAATGAAAGGTATTGAAGTAAAAAGTGGACATTCGTCAGACAATTATATAAAACTTTTTAGACAAAATGAAGTATGTATAATAAGATATGATATAGTATCAGAATTCAATTCTCCAGCTTTAAGAAAATATTTGCCAAAGCCAGAAATATTAGGGATGATTATTTTTGTTGTAGCATTTTTTATTGAAATGGTTACACTATCAAAATCTTTTGGTAAAAAAATTAATGCAAAAATGGACCTTTTGAAAAATGCTACAGAAAAAATACAACAGCAAGATTTAGATTTTACAATAGAATCTAGTGATATTTATGAAATTGACAATGTTCTCTTTTCCATAGAAAAAATGAAGCTAGCATTAAAAGATTCTTTAGAAAAGCAGTGGAGACTGGAAGAATCTCGAAAAGAACAGATATCTGCATTAGCACATGATATAAAGACTCCATTAACCATTATACATGGAAATACTGATTTATTAATTGAAATAAATGAAAATCCTGAGCTATCAGAATATATGGAATATATAGCAAATGGTGTTACTCAGATAGAAAAATATATTAATACTCTAATATATATATCTAAAGCAGACAAAGGTTATACAATTAATAAAGAAAGTATTAATATTGATAAATTTATAGAGGATGTTTTGGTGCAAATAGAAGCACTGGCCAGTACAAAAAGTTTAGATGTGGAATTTTATAAGCAAGATGATTTACCTAAGAATATAACAATAGATAGAGAATTATTATTTAGAGCTATTATGAATATAATTTCAAATGCTATTGATTATTCAACAAATCAAAGTAAGTTATATTTTGATGTATTAGTAAATCAAAGATACTTAAAATTTGTAATTACAGATTGCGGAAGAGGTTTTTCTAAGGAAGATTTATCAAAAGCTACAGAACAGTTTTATACAGGTGATTTGAGTAGGAACTCTAAATCTCATTATGGGATGGGTCTATACATTGCAAATACTATTATACAAAAACATAGTGGCAATTTACATGTTGAAAATTCCATAAAAACTAGTGGAGCAATGATAACAATTGAAATACCAATAATTTAATAATTATATCCATTTTATAAATACCTAAATTTTATATATTGATAGGTATTTGTAAAATGGATAATTTTTGTGGTTAACTTTATATATTAATTAAATCTGATAAAAAGTTTTCGAACATCACTCCATCATTTCTATCAGTGTCAAATTGAGCTGTATAATTTATAGTTTTATATATAAAGTTGGTTGCTGTTTTAACAGCTACTCCTAAGTCATGGTTATTTACCAGCATACCACAAAGTATAGATGTAAATATGTCTCCTGTTCCACTATAAGAACAATTATTGTATTTAACTGAAGTAAAGAATACATGGTCAGTATCTCTATCATAAGCTAAATTTAATATATTATCATCTTCTAATATACCTGTGATTACAACTTTACTAGGTCCTAAAGAAGATACAGACTTTGCAATACTTATAAGCTCATCTCTATTATAATCCTTTTTTGTATAGTCATTTCCAGTCAAGAAACAAGCTTCTGTTAAATTAGGAGTAGTTAAATCTGAATGTCTAACTAATTCTTTGATTTCATGTCTCATTTCTTCTGTAAAGATTGGATACATAATCCCATTATCACCCATTACAGGGTCAACTACGATAAAAGCATTTGGATAATCATTTATAAAGTTTGCCACTATTTCAATTTGATGTTTTGAACCTAAAAAACCACTATATATACTATCAAAGTTGACTTTTAAATTTTTCCAAACAGTTGAATATTTAACCATCTCATCGGTACAGTCTAAAAATGTAAACTCAGGATAACCAGTTTGACTTGAAAGTATAGCTGTTGGAAATGGACAACATTGAACCTTTAATGCTGAAAGTATAGGTATAGCAACTGATAATGAACATTTTCCGATTCCAGATAAGTCATTAATTGCTGCGACTTTTTTTTGCATAAAAAAACCTCCATTAGTATGTATTAATTATAATGATAACAAAATATTTATATACATATATATTACTATAAAAAAAAGAAAAAAGTAGATTATAAAATAAAAATTTGTAAAAAAAACAGTGTATCAATACAATTAATTTTTAATATTGGACATAATAAGATAGAGAATTATTAAATATGAAAATTATTATATATAATAATAGCTTTTTTGTGAATTTATTCGTAAGGTGTACTATTTGGGAGGTGTAGCTTTGAAAATACTGAAAAATAAAAATAAGTACATCAAAGGTATAATGGCATTTGTATTTTTATCTTTAGCTACTACAGCAGGTGTATTTTTAATTAATGATTTAAGTATGAAAAATATGGAAGAAAAAGTTATAGAATCTGCTACTGTTGAAGGTGATGATGTAAAAGACCAGTATAAGTTGTTGCTTGAAAATTTATTTGACTACAGAAATAAAGCAATATTGGAGAAAAATGAAAATATTTTAAAAGGGCTTTATGAGACAGAAAAAAAGTTTGGTCTTTGGGCTTATGAAAATGAAGTAAAAAAGATGAAGTATTTAGAAAATTGGTCTAGTAAACAAGGCGTAAAGTTTAAAGATATAAAGACAAGAGTCAAAGTTAAAAAAATAAAAGAAAAAGAAAAAGACTTATATGGCATAATATGTTCTGTATCAACTGAGTATAAGTACTCATATGAAAATCAAAAGGACAAAGAAAATGTATTTAGAATAGGTACATATCATTATCTAAATGTAAAAATCATAGATAATCAATATGTCATAACTAAAGAGTGGTATACAGACCCTTTTGCAGATTCTTTAAATTTAGAAAATATAAAATCTGATGATATAAGAAGCTATATTGGTCAACAAAATGCTGTAGAGCTACAGCTTACAGAAGAGCAAAAGAAGGCTATAGATTATGCACATAAATACTGTGGAGCAGCAGCAGATGAAGAACATGGTATGAAGTTTAATCCAAATTATAGAGATTATAATCCAGAAGGTGGAGATTGTGCCAACTTTGCATCACAGATAATGTTTGAAAGTGGAAAGTTTAAGAAAAATTCAATTTGGAATTATAGTGAAAGAGCAGGAACAAAAGCATGGGTGAATGCGCAAGCTTTTAAAAATTATGCTCTCTATAGTGGAAGAGGTTCATTAATAGCTAAAGGTTCTTACGAAGATGTTTACAAAGAAGCTTATAATCTGCGTCCTGGAGATTTTGTAGGATATGAAAAAAAAGGTAGAATAACACATGTTTCGACTGTAACAGGATTGGATTCAAGAGGATATCCTTTGGTAACTTGTCATAATACTGATAGAATGCTTGTGCCATGGGATTTAGGTTGGAGTGATAAATCTATAAGATTCCATATAATAAAAATAAACTATTAAAAATTTATAAAGAAAAATAAAGTATAAAAGATAATAGTGATTTAATATTATAAATTAAAAAAAATGATTGTTAATGTATAAAAATAATAATAATTGACAAACATAGCTATATATGATAAAGTAGTAATAAGGTTACAGAAAAAAGTAGCTAAATAATTGTGTTTTTTTAGGAGGATTTATTAATGAAAACTGGTGTAGTTAAATGGTTTAACAATGAAAAAGGATTTGGATTTATATCTGTAGAAGGTGAAGGAGATGTTTTCGTACATTTCTCAGCTATAACAGGAGATGGATACAAATCATTAGAAGAAGGACAAAGTGTTGAATTCGAAGTAGTAGATGGAGCTAAAGGTCCTCAAGCTGCTAACGTAGTTAGATTATAATTAAAAATTCATATATATTAGTATTCTAGTAATATGACAGATAAGCCGCTAATCGTTTAGCGGTTTTTTCAGTTTTTTGTAAACTAAATTAATTGCAAAATAAATTAAAATTATTAAAATAAAGGCATTAATAATAAGATAAATATGTTAAAATTAATAGTGTAGAGTAAAATTATTATGGCTAGGTTTAAGTCAATTAACCTCTAGTTAATTTTCTATAAAAAGAATAAGTGACACTGATAGACCATATAAAAATATTAATAAAGCATAGACATTTAAAGCTATTAAAAGAAAAACGCTTGTTACAGCGTATAGTATCTAAAAAATACTTAGAAAATGAGAAAGGAGAAAGTTACTGCAAAAAAGTAACATTATAAATATTGGACAATATTTATAAGTTTTCGGTAACGGTGGGTAGTGTAATGAACATATTATTCTTTCTAACACCAAAAAGTGAAGTAGCATATATATATGAAGACTACACTATAAGGCAAGCCCTAGAAAAAATGGAATATCACAAATACTCTGCAATTCCAATAATAAGCAAAGAGGGTAAATATATTGGAACTATAACAGAAGGTGATTTTTTATGGACATTAAAAAACGACTTAAATCTGGACCTAAAAGGATTGGAAGATGTTCCAGTAACAGATATAAATAGAAAAATGGATAATTCTCCTGTTTCCATCAATGCAGACATAGAAGATTTAGTAATAAAATCTTTAAATCAAAATTTTATTCCTGTCATAGATGACCAAGATACATTTATTGGGATAATAAAAAGAAGAGATGTAATAGGTTATTGTTATGAGATAATACGTGGATATAAAAATTTAGCAGATGATAATTAGAAAAATTTTTGAAACTTTTCAAGTTTCTACTTCTATTCTTTGTAATAAAAGAATAATAATATGAAATTAAACTCTTAAACTTTAATATAAAAGCTGTCTTTTCTAAGAATTATAGATAAGGCAGCTTTTTTTATCTGTTGTTTTATTATATTAGTCGTTGTATTTTACAAGATTTCCATATTTAGCATTAAGAGCATTTATTTTATTTCCATAAACTTCATTTTGCTTTTGGTATAATAAACTTTTTTCAACTTCAGCTTTAACTTCATCAAATGTAGATTCTGTACTTTCTTGAAGGTCTTCCAACTTTATTATATGGTATCCAAATTGAGTTTTAACTGGCTCACTTACTTCACCTTTAGCCATAGAGAATACAGCTTCTTCAAACTCAGGAACCATTTGTCCTCTACCGAATGTTCCTAAATCACCACCCATATCTTTAGATGGGCAAGAAGAATGTTTAACAGCAGCATCTTCAAAAGATATTTCTTCTGATTTTATTTGAGCAAGTATTTCTTTAGCTTTTTCATCACTATCTACTAGTATATGTTTAGCAGTTGCACTTTCTGGTTTAGAAAAAGAACTCTTATTAGCTTCAAAGAATTTTACTTTTTCATCTTCTGTTACATCAACACTAGATAAAACTTTATTTATAGCAAATTGCTTTAATACATTTGCTTCTATTTTTTTCATTTCTAACTTAAACACTTCTTCTTCATCTAATTTTTCGTCCTTAGCATCTAAGAAGAATAGTTCTTGGTTTACTAAATCATTTAATAAATGTTTTTTTCCTTCTTCTGTTTTAAATTGCATTGCTTGATAAGGGTCTAATGATTTTAATGCATTTTCAATATCGATATTAGTTATTTCTTTTTCTCCAACTGTTACTAAAACCTTTTTTTCCATATTTTCCATAATAGTTAACTCCTTTTATAGTGTATTTCATTATTAATATAAAGCTACCAACTTAAATAATATCAGAAAACGATGTAGATGTCTAACATTTAAAGTCATATTAAGTCAAATAGACTTAAATTTAATAGAACAAGGTGATTACAATCAATAAAATTGAACCCATGATTCCCACTATTCCTTCTTCATGTCTAAATTTAAGAGTTTTCACTATTGAATAATAAAAATATATTCCAGTAAAAACTATCTTTAGATATAAGAAAAATAAACTCTTTGGAT